>RECX01000277.1 GCA_007693825.1 Balneolaceae bacterium | reverse complement strand
TTGAGCTTGCTGCACAGGCGCCGGCCCCATTCGTAGGCCTTCTCGCGGTGCACGATACACGAGAGCGCATCCACCGGATCGCCGTTGAGAAGGATATCCAGCTTCACCAGCTGTCCCGGACGGTTCTCGATCAGGTCGTAGTCCAGCGAGGCGTATCCGCGCGTCTGGCTTTTCAGCTTGTCGTAAAAATCGAAGACGATCTCGGCCAGCGGCAGTTCGTAGGTGATGTCCACACGCTTGGCATCCAGGTACAGGGTATTGACATAGGTACCCCGCTTCTCCTGGCACAGTTTCATCACCTGGCCGATGTACTCGGAGGGCGTGATGATCTGGGCTTTTATGTAAGGCTCGAACACCTTCTGGATACGACCGGGAGGCGGCATGTCGGTGGGGTTGTCGACAATCACATCTTTGCCGTCGGTGGTCTCGATCACATACTCCACGTTGGGCACCGTGGTGATGATGTCCATGTCGAACTCACGGTCGAGCCGCTCCTGGATAATCTCCATGTGCAGCATGCCCAGGAACCCGGCCCGGAAGCCGAACCCGAGCGCCGCCGATGTCTCGGGAACGTACTGAAGCGAGGCGTCGTTGAGCTGCAGTTTCTCCAGAGCCGTGCGCAGGCTTTCAAAATCCTCGCTGTTGGTGGGATACATGCCACTGAACACCTTGGGTTTCACTTCCTTGTATCCGGGTATCGGCTCGGGAGCCATGTTGGCCAGCGTGGTCACCGTGTCACCTACTTTCGTATCCTCCAGTGACTTGACGTTGCCGATGATATAGCCTACTTCGCCGGCCGACAAGGTGGCGGTTGGATTCATTTTGATGCGCAGGAATCCGATTTCATCCGCTTCATAGTCCCGCTTTGTGGCCATGAACCGGATTTTTTCGCCTTTTCGCAGCATGCCGTCCATGATGCGCACATAAACTATGGAGCCGCGGTACGGATTGAAGACCGAGTCGAAAATGAGCGCCTTGAGCGGCTTTCCGGGGTCACCGGTGGGCGGAGGGATGCGCAGGACGATCTCTTCAAGGAGCGCGTCCACCCCCTCACCCGTTTTACCGGATACCGGGATGATCTCCTCGGGTTTGCATCCGATCAGGTCGATGATCTGCTGTGAGATGCCCTCGATATCGGCGCCGGGAAGGTCAATCTTGTTGAGGACCGGGATAATCTCCAGGTTCTGGTCGATGGCCTGGTACAGGTTGGATATGGTCTGCGCTTCCACACCCTGGGTGGCATCCACAATGAGCAGCGCCCCCTCGCAGGCCTTGAGCGCCCGCGAAACTTCATAGGCGAAATCGACGTGTCCGGGCGTGTCGATCAGGTTGAAGTAGTAGGTTTGTCCGTCCGATGCCTTGTAATCCATATTGACGGCGTGGCTCTTTATGGTGATGCCGCGCTCCCGCTCCAAATCCATATCATCCAGAACCTGTTCCTGCATTTCACGTAAGGTGATGGCACCGGTGCGTTCCAGCAGACGGTCGGCCAGCGTCGATTTACCGTGATCAATATGGGCGATGATGCAGAAATTGCGAATGTTCTTCATTAATAGAGCGTTACTTCTTTTCTGGTGACAAGCTAGTTAAAATACGAAAAAATGTTGGAATGCGTAAGTGCGGCATCGTCACTAAAACGCTTACGGCAACAAAAACATATATAATTGACGCGCCTTCTTTTTATCTTGGGCCATTACTTTAAACTGAAAAAAAAATCATTTTGGTACAGAACGAATCAACTCTGCGTATCGCCATCCAGAAAGGCGGACGTCTCTCCGAAAAAACACTGGCACTGCTCGAGAACATCGGGCTTGAATTTGACAGCTACAAGAACCGGATTTTGGTTCCCTGCCGCAACTACGACGTGGAGCTGCTGCTGATCCGCGATGATGACATCCCGGAATACGTGCAGGACGGTATCTGCGAGCTTGGGTTTGTGGGACGCAATGTGACCGCCGAAAGCAAGGCCGATGTGTCCGGTCTGCGCGGACTTGGTTTCGGCAAGTGCCGGCTCTCCGTTGCGGTCCCGAAAAACGGCGGTTACCGTTCGCTCAAGGACCTGGACGGCTGCCGCATCGCCACCAGCTATCCGGTGCTCACGCACGAGCATTTTGAAAAACAGGGCATCAGCATCGACACCATCGAGATATCCGGGGCGGTTGAGATTGCCCCCACCCTTAACGTCGCCGATGCCATCAGTGACATTGTCTCCACGGGCGGGACCCTCAAGACCAACGGCCTTATCGAACTGGAGACCATCCTCGAAAGCGAGGCCGAGCTGATCCAGACCAACCGGCCGATCGCCGGGCACAAAAAAGAGCTGATCCATAAGCTGTTGATGCGGATGGGCTCGCGCCAGCAGGCCGAGAAAAGCCGCTATATCATGATGAATGCCCCATCAGAAGCGGTCAACGTGATCTGCGGTATCATTCCGTCGCTCAAAAGTCCGACGGTGCTCCCCCTTGCCGAAAACGACATGGTGGCGATCCACTCCGTGATCCCGACGCACCGCTTCTGGGAGGTGATGGAGGAGCTGAAAGCGGCCGGCGCCTCCGGCATCGTTATCCTTCCGATCGAAAACATGATTGTATAATGCTTAAAACGTGGAATTTTGCTGATCTGGACGAAACGGCGCGCAACATGCTGTGCAAACGGCCCCGCATGAACACGGCCGACATCAGCGCCATAGTGCAGAGCATCATCGATGACGTGCATATGCGGGGCGACAAGGCCGTGCTGGACCTGACCGAGAAATACGACGGTGTGCGGCCCAATCCGCTGCTGTGGACCGTGCGGCCCAAAGACGTGATTCCGGTGGACGGGGATGTGCGCGAGGCTTTCAACCTTGCTTACGAAAACCTCTACCTGTTCCACAAGGCGCAGCTGCCCCAGCACACTGAGGTGCAGACCATGCCCGGTGTGATCTGCCGGCGGGAATCGCGGCCCATCGAAGCGGTCGGGCTTTATATTCCCGGTGGTACGGCGCCGCTGCCCTCCACCGCGCTCATGCTCGGTGTGCCGGCGGCACTTGCCGGCTGTCCCTGCAAGGTCATTGCCACGCCTCCCGATAAATCCGGCAGACCGCCGGTGGAAATTGAATTTGCCGCCGCGCTGGCGGGTGTTTCACACATCTACCTTGCCGGTGGCGCACAGGCCATCGCCGCCATGGCCTACGGCACCGGATCGCTGCGCAAGGTGGACAAGATTTTCGGTCCGGGCAACCAGTTCGTCACCACCGCCAAGATGCTGCTCCAGAACAGCGATGCCATGGTGGCCATGGACCTGCCGGCCGGACCCTCCGAGGTGATGGTGGTGGCCGACCGCACCGCCGACCCCGAATTCATCGCCACCGACCTGCTCTCCCAGGCCGAGCACGGTGCCGACAGCCAGGTCATGCTTGTCACCGTGGGCCCGTTCGACACCGATGCCGTCCTTGGCGCCATCGACCGGCACCTGACCGACCTGCCCCGGGCCAACATCGCCCGCAAAGCATTGGAGCACAGCCATATTGTGGCCACAAAAAACAGAAGCCAGGCCGTGGACGTCATCAACCGCTACGCTCCGGAACACCTCATCCTGAACCTCGACAACGCCCGGGACCTCATCCCCGAAATCATGCATGCCGGATCGGTGTTTGTCGGGCCCTGGACACCCGAAAGCGTCGGCGACTACGCCTCCGGCACCAACCACACCCTGCCGACCTATGGCTACGCCCGCATGTACAGCGGCGTGTCAGTGGACAGCTTCCTCAAGCAAATCACCTTCCAGGAACTGGACAGGGAAGGCCTTCATGCCATCGGTCCGTCAGTAATGCGCATGGCCGAAGTGGAAAAACTGGAAGCCCACAAACGCGCCGTGAAAGTCCGGCTTGACCACCTTGCCCACAGAGATCCTCACCGTAAGTAGAAGCGCGAAACGCATCCACCCACGAGTTTTCCTTACCAATTTTCAGCAGTTATGCCAGAGTCAAAGTCATCCGAATCGAATCCGTCCAAACCGAATCCAGGAGAATCGGAGCCACGCAAATCAGGGTCGGACGATTCCAAGCCTTCGTTCAACCCCGAGCCGTGGATCCGTCCGAACATCCGGACGCTCACCCCGTACCACGCCGCACGGGATGACTACCACGAGGGTATCCTGCTGGATGCCAACGAGAACAGTTTCGGTCCGGCCATACCGACCGACCTGCCGCTGCACCGCTACCCGGACACGCGCCTGAACGACCTGCGCCAAAAGTGGGCCGGATTCCGCGGCATCCGGATGGAGCAGGTGTTCGTGGGTGTGGGCAGCGATGAGGCCATCGACCTGCTCATGCGTGTTTTTTGCGAACCGGGACGCGACGAGATCATCATCACCCCGCCCACCTACGGCATGTACAAGGTGGCGGCGCGCATCAACAATGTGGGTGTGTCCGAGGCCGAACTGACCAAAAATTTCGAGCTGAATGCGCGCGCCGTGCTGCAACGCGTCAACCAGCACACCAAGCTGATCATGCTCTGCTCGCCGAACAACCCGACGGCCAACGTGCTGAGCCAGGTGGAGATCGAGCGCATCCTCAAGGATTTCAACCGGCTGGTGGTGGTGGATGAGGCCTATATCGATTTCAGTGACAGCGGTTCGCTTTGCCATCTGCTGGATAACTATCCCAACCTGGTCATCCTGCAGACGCTTTCCAAGTCGTTCGGCATGGCGGCCGTGCGCATGGGTGCCGCGCTGGCACATCCGAAGGTGATCGAGTGGATGATGAAGGTCAAGGCGCCCTATAATGTCAACCAGCTTACCGCCGACGCGGCCATGCTGGCATTCGACCATGTGGACAAGATGCGTGAAAAAGTCCGAAATATCATCACCGAGCGCAACCGTCTGGCGGCAGCACTGGCCAAACATCCCGACGTGGAGACCATTTTTCCGTCGGATGCCAATTTCCTGCTGGTGCGCATGCGCGGTGCTCTGGAATGGTACAAGCGCCTGGCGGACCGCGGTGTGATCGTCCGGTACCGCGGCGACCAGCTCCACTGTGAGGATACGCTTCGCATCACCGTCGGCACCACCCCCGAAAATGACCAACTAATTTCAGAGCTTTATGACTCCAAGAATGCTTCTGATCATTGAGCCCGCAGCACTCGGTCCGGCAGCCGGCACTCCCGCTGCAGCAACCGCACCGGGAACGGCTGCTTCCAAAGCGCCTGACGACCCGCGGGACCGGCCCAAGGAGCCGGACGACGCTCGTGACTTGCCCAAAACGCCTGACGACTCGCGGGAACGGCCCAAAAGACACGACGAATCACGCGGCCGGCCCAAAACGGCAGAGGACCCGCGCGGCTGGCCCATGCGCCGGGGGACGCTCACCGCGTTGAAAAAGCTTTCGGAGCGGGGCATCCAGCCGGCCTTGGAGGGCGGATCGCATCCCGAACCGGGTATTCAGGCGCTGCTGGAACAGGAGGAGATCAGCCTCGCCGACCCGGACAGCAAAGAGTGGAAAGACCAGCCGCTGGAACGGTTGCGTGTCGCCGTTTCGCCGGACGGATCCCTCATCCTGAACAAGGATGGTGGCATTACGGAGGATGGCGGCAGTGCGGGAGAAGGCGCCGGCAAAGCGCAGAATGACCCCGGACCATCATTTCCAGACTGGCCGGCGCTCGCCGCCTGGCTGCTGGGTTCCCGCCGGACCGCCACGCGCAACCGGAAAACTGCCGAGACTGACATTTCGGTGCGCGTCAACCTGGACGGCACCGGCAAGTCCCGCATCGACACCGGCATACCGTTCTACGACCACATGCTCGATCAGATTGCACGCCATGGCTATATGGATATCGATGTCGCCTGTCGAGGCGACCTTGAGATCGACGAGCACCACACCATTGAAGACACCGCCATTGCGTTGGGCGAAGCGATCGGCGAGGCGCTGGGCGACAAGCGCGGCATCGGGCGCTACGGTTTTGCGGTGGCCATGGACGAAACCCGTTCGCTGGTGGCCATTGACTTGTCCGGCCGCCCCTGGTGCGTATTCGAAGGCACGTTCCGGCGCGAAAAAGTCGGTGATTTCCCGACGGAGATGACCTCCCACTTTTTCCACTCCCTCGCCATGGCGCTGAAGGCGACGCTGCACGTATCCGTCAAGGGCGAGAACGACCACCACCAGATCGAGGCCTGCTTCAAGGGCCTTGCCCGTTGCCTGCGCCAGGCCGTGGACCGCAATGAGTACTATCTGGACATCCTCCCATCATCCAAAGGCATGCTATGATAGCCATCATCGACTACAAGGCGGGTAATCTCGCATCGGTATCCAATTCCATGGACCGGCTGATGGCCTCTTACCGTATCACCAACCGGATGTCCGACCTGGACGAGGCCGACGGCATCATCTTTCCGGGAGTCGGGCACGCCGTACCGGCCATGCGCGAGCTGAGGCATGACGGTCTGGACACCTGGATGCAGTCCACCCGAAAGCCATTGCTGGGCATTTGCCTGGGCATGCAGCTGCTGTACGAGTCGACCACCGAGGGTCCGACCGAAACGCTTGGCATTTTGCCCGGACGGCTGGAAAAATTCGACACCGCGCAGCAGAAAGTCCCCCATATGGGCTGGAACACAGTGGAGGTGCAGCCCGGCTTGGAGGCGCATCCCCTGCTCAGAAATATCCCGTCCGGGACCCACTTCTATCACGTCCACAGTTACTTTGCACCCGTGACCGGACATACCGTGGCTACGGCCACCTATTCCCATCCTTTTTGTGCCATTGCCTCACGGGACAATTTCATGGGCGTGCAATTCCACCCTGAGAAATCAGGCAAGGCCGGAGAGCAGTTCCTCCGCAATTTCCTGGATCTGGTGTACGGCGGGATGCGGACCACCACTGCCTGAAGGCGTCCCGCTGTATCATCAGCCGGCTTGGCGCAGCCGTTACGGCAAGCGGCACATATGCCACCCCAATTATAGAACTCTGCAGATGTTTTTAGAAACATCATTTTGTATCTTACGTTCTTTGACTGTAATCACATTACTATCTGTTCGGAATGTCCGATAAACCCCATGATTATTGCGGTATTTTCGGGATTTTCAACGATCCCGAAGCTGCAGTACACACCTATTACGGGCTTCATGCCCTGCAGCACCGCGGACAGGAATCGGCCGGCATCGTCACATCGTGGTTCGATCCGCAGAAAAGCATTCCCGTGATGCCTCAGCACAAGGGATTCGGCCTGGTCCTCAACGTGTTTGAAAACCAGAAGATCTTCACCGAGAAGCTTCACGGCACCTCTGCGATCGGTCACAACCGCTATTCCACATCCGGTTCGTCGATCAACGCATCCAACATCCAGCCCTTCCGCGTCCACTACAAAAACGGCAATCTGGCCATTGCCCACAACGGCAACCTGACCAACGCCGCCAAACTCCGTGCCATGCTGGAAAACCGCGGGGTCATCTTCCAGAGCACATCCGACACCGAGCTCATCCTCCACCTGATCTCACACAGCCAGAAGGAGACCCAGATGGACCAGATCATGGATGCGCTTGGCCAGATCGAGGGCGCTTACTGCCTGGTGCTGCTGACCGATGACAAGCTGATCGCTGTCCGGGATCCGAACGGGTTCCGTCCGCTCGCGCTTGGCCGGCTGGGTTCTGCCTGGGTGGCGGCAAGCGAGACCTGCGCATTTGATATCATTGATGCACGGTACGTGCGGGATATCCAGCCCGGTGAAGTACTCATTATCGACCGGGAAACGCTTGAAAGCGGCGAACCCCGCTCACTCCATCTCGAGCGCATGCCAAACACCGGCGTCAGCCAGTGCATTTTTGAGTATGTTTATTTTTCCCGGCCGGACAGCCTCATTTTCGGTGAAAACACCGACAAGGTGCGCCGCAAGACCGGCAAGTACCTGGCGCGCGAACATCCCATCCCGCAAGTCACATCCACCAGGTCCGACAAGCAGCCCATTGTGATTTCCGTGCCCGATTCCAGCAACACCGCGGCCCTGGGGTATGCGCACGAAAACCAGAAACAGGGGCACGAGTGCAAGTTTGAGATCGGCCTGATCCGGAACCATTATGTCGGACGCACCTTCATCTCACCGGGCCAGGCGTCCCGCGATGTGAAAGTCCGGACGAAATTCAACACTGTCAAAGGGGTGCTCAAGGATCGTGTGGTTTTTCTGGTGGATGATTCCATCGTGCGCGGAACCACATCCGCCCACCTGGTCCGGATGATCCGCAGCGCCGAACCCAAAGAGATCCACTTCATGGTGGCCTCACCGCCGATCGTTCATCCCTGTTTTTACGGGATGGATTTTCCGAGTCCGGAGGAGCTGATTGCCAATCTCTACGGGCAGGATCCCAAAAAAATCGCCGAGGTGATCGGCGTGGATTCGCTGCGCTATCTCTCGGCCGAGGGGCTGGTCAAGGCCGTACGTGAGGCGCATCCCGACGGCGGGGGTTACTGCACCGCCTGTTTCACCGGCGAGTACCCGGTTCCTGTTCCCTCGCGCATGCGCAAAGAGGAAAACGAATATTATTGACGGGGAAAATCGCATGTCCGGAATTTTGTTTCGCCCCATGCCTGATGTCACGAATAAGCCCGGATGTCCCGAATAAACATGGATGTCCCG
>RECX01000276.1 GCA_007693825.1 Balneolaceae bacterium | reverse complement strand
TCCCTGGAACGGGACCTATCCACCGGAACTGACCCGGCTCCCTGGAACGGGACCTGTCCACCAGAACGGACAGGAGGATTCCCGCAGCGGGGCAAGCCGGCTCACTCCACATATTTCTCCAGCCACTCGAGCTGCCGCTCGGCCGCATCGATAATGAACTTGGGTTCGCGGATTCCGTGCGGCTGGCGCGGATAGGTGACCATTTTGGTATCCACCCCCATGCGGACCAGCGCGATGTAAAGCTCGTAGCCCTGCGACGGCGGGACGCGGACATCCTGTTCCGGATGCAGGATCAAAGTCGGCGTGCTGATGTTCTCCACGTTGAAAATGGCCGAATGCCGCTGGAACCGTTCGTAGTTTTCCCAGTAATCGCCTTCGAAATAGTCCGGCAGGAAGCTGGGGATGTCCGCCGTGCCCACAAAGCTGACCAGGTTGGTCACCCCGGCGCCGACCATCGAGGCCTTGAAGCGGTCCGTCCGGGTGATGGCGAACGATGACATGTACCCGCCGTAGGACCAGCCCATGATGGCCTGCCGGTCCGGATCCACTTTGCCCTGTTCGATGAGCAGGTCCAGCCCGGCTTTCATATCCTCCAGATCCCCGAATCCCCAGTCGGAGACATTCGCAAACCGGAACTCCCGGCCGTATCCACCCGAACCGCGGAAGTTGGGACGCAGGATGAAGTACCCCTCGGCGGCAAATTTCTGCAGGGGATACACGCCCGGGGATGCCACGTAGCTCTCGCCGAACACGCCGGTGGGACCGCCATGGACGTGCAGCAGCACCGGGTACTGATTGCCTTCTTCATAGTCCAGCGGATAGATCAGCACCGACTCGATCTCCAGTCCGTCGTAGGATTCGTAGGAAATCACTTCCGCGCGGACGATTTCGGTCTGCTCGTACCCTTCGTTGATATGGGTGAGCCGCACGGGGTCGAAGGCCGGCACATCCGAGACGATGATATCGGGCGCGACGGCAAAATCCTGGTGGATCGCCGCCAGCCGGGAACCATCCGCGCTCAGGGAGAAGCCGAAGAACATGCCGGCCCCTTCGGTGACCTGCCGGTAGGCGCCGCCGGCTGCGGGCATGGCGAACAGGTCCATGGACGTCTTGTGCCGCTCCATGTAATAGATTTCGGAACCGTCCGGCGACCATTCCAGGAGCATCGGCCGGTCGTCGAAGGTCTCGCCGGGATTGCTCATGGAGCCGTCGGCGAGGTTTTTGACCATGATGACGTCGTAGCCCGGCCAGCGGGGGTCGCCCCGGTCGGAGATGAATGCCAGGTACCGGCCATCCGGGGAGTAGAGCGGGCTGGCATCCCTGCCGCCCAGATCGACAAGCAGCTCCACGGTCCCGCTGTCGGACGGCACGGTGGAAATGCTGGTTTGCGGCCAGTATTCGGTGCCAGGACGCGGTTGGTGGTCGAAGACGATCGTTTCATCATCGGGCGACCAGTCAAAGCTGCCCACGTGGAATTCGCCGGCTGTGATGCGCTGGATGTCGCCCGGTTTCGCCTGCTTCGGGTCGATGGCGACCGTGTAGATATGCGCATAGCGCAGGTCCTCGTCCACCACGTTCACATCCCGTCGCTCACGCTGCCGCGCTTTGTCCTCGTCCGTCGGAGGGTCCACCATGGTGAAAGCGATGCGATCCCCGCTGCGCGACCACTGGTAGCGGCCCACGCTGCCTTCCGCTTCGGTCGCCTGCCAGGCCTCGCCGCCCATCGGATCGATCATCCAGATCTGGTTTCCGTCGCCGCCCCGGGTGGATGTGAAACTGAGATACGTGCCGGCCGGAGCCCATTGCGGGTTGGATGCGGACTCGTCGCCGCGCGTGAGCTGAAACTGCCGCGAGCCGTCCGATGTGACCAGATGGATGTGCGTCAGGAAATCGCTGCGCTCCCCTTCGGTCCGGGGCTCGGAGACGGTGAAGGCGATCCATTCCCCGTCGGGCGAGATCTCCGTGCCGCCCACGCGCTTGAAGTTCTCGACCATGTATTTGGGCGACCAGAGTTCGTCGGTGTCGTTGCCGTTGGCGTTGCCATGCTGATCGCTCTCAACGGCGGCGGTCAGCGGCGTGCTGCAGCCGGCAAGGATAAGCGCAAACAGGATGGTTGGAAGTATACTTTTTTTCATAAAGCGTCTATTTTGTGGGATTTCGAATGGATTGAAGAAAGGGTTTCGGTTGAAATGTGGATGAATGGGTGGATTGGCTTTGGTTGAAACTGGGCGTTATCCTGAGTCCCTGGTCAGCGTGAAAATATCTGAAGGTACTGTTCCTGCAGCTCTTCATCCTCAAGATTATAGTAGCCATAAAGCACATTGCCCTTCCAGAGCATGCCAACCTCGCCGTTCCAGCGGTCATCTATCCGGTGGATGCCCTCGGTGATTTCACCCGGCTCCTGCCCGCTGAATTCATAATAGCCGGCAAGCATCTCCTTGCCCTCGCTGCGGTCATCAAACTCCATCACAAAAAGGTTGAACCGGGTGCCGTCCACCTCGTAGGCCGAAACAAAAGCGCCCGGCAGGAAGGCATGACCGAGGAAGTTGGTGTGGATGTATTCTTCGGAGAATGCCACCCTTTCCTCTTCCGGCAGCTTGTGGACGATTGCCGGGAATTCGGGATCGGGGTCAACGTTTTTGGCTATTTTTGAGGCCAGTTTGTGTATGGCGGCGGCGGTTTCGTCCGATGTGTCATGGCTTCGCATGCGCACGTACAGGTCCGACACAAAAAAATGGAGGACGCCGGGCGCGGTGAAGCCCTCCACACCGACATCCACCAGCCTTGGGGGACGTGGCCGCTCCTGCGAATACACCCCGAATGCCATGAGCGGACAGCCCTGGCGGTATATTTCCATGACGATGTAGATGTCACTGTCGCCGGGGTGCGTATACTGTCCCCAGTACATCGCCTGAAAATCATACGCATAATACAGCTCCGCCGCGCCGTTGATGATGTCCCATATACTGTCCCAGTCATAGACATCGATGTTTTCGGGCGACTCCCAGCCTTCGAGGGCCGGGAAAAGCTTCCCGTGTCCGTCGGCCGCCTTGAGGCCCGTTCCGTTTGCGCCGGCTGTTGCCGCAATCCCGAACAGCAGCAGCGCCATCACGCCCACTACGGGCCATGCCGCTCTTTTTCCAGTCGTTTTCATCATTGTGGATCCTGTTTTGTTCCCATAAAGTCCGCTCAATGCCAACAGTCTGCCTGCTGCCACCGAATCCGTTTGATGCTGTCCAAGCCCGTCATGTACTGACGATGCTTGTCCCTTGTTAAAAATCCGTCTTATGCCAGGAGGGCTGTCCTCTGCCAGGTAACCCATGCCTGGTAGCCCATGCCAGGTAACCTGTGCCAGGTAACCCATTTTATGCCAGGAAATCCGACGGCACATGCCGCAGCCGGTCGATGTCCCTGATCTTCCCGGCCACGTTGAATCCCTGCGTGCAGGTCACCTGGCAGGCATCGCAGCTCTCGCAGGCATCGCCGCACAATGCCAGGGAGTCCATGGTCGACCGGGCCAGCGACAGGTCCCGGTATCCATAGGCATACATGAACGTTCGCATGAAATCGGGGATCGGCAGGTTGTGCGGACACTGGTCCAGGCACTCCTCGCATCCCATGCAGAACAATCCGCCCTGCGACGTATCCATCCGGAGGTCGCGCAGCTCCTCTTCGGTGAGCGTGAGATCCTTGTTGACCTCAAAATTGTCCTCCAGCTCGTGGAATGCCGTCACGCCCGGGATGCTGGTATGGATATTCTCATTCTGAAGCGCGAATTTCAGCGCGGCCCTGGTGTTGATGGGATCCTGCCGCTCTCTGTCCCAGTAAACGCCGGCCATTGTCTTCATGGCAATCACACCGAGTCCGGCCCCGGCGGCTTCGGCAATGGCCTTTTTCAGTTCGGTGAACTGTTCCATGCGGAAGTTGTATGCGGTGCAGACCACGTCGTAAATGCCGCTCTCCACGGCGGCCCGTATCACGTCCGCTTCGTTGGAATGGGTGGTGACACCGAGGAAGCGGGCCTTGCCCTGGTCGCGCATCCGTGTGAGCGCTTCGAGATAGTTCTCGTGCAGCGTGCCCTCCCTGCTGGACTGGCCGTGCAGATAGAGGATGTCCACATAGTCCAGTTTCAGCCGCTCCAGGCTGATTTCGAACATGCCGATGAACTGGTCGACGGTCAGCACATCGCGCCTTGGGTTGACCTTGGTGGCCAGATAGAAAGAATCCCGCGGACGGTTTTCCAGGAGTTCGCCCAGCATGGTCTCGTTCCTGCCGTTCTGGTAGCCGTGGGCCGTATCCAGCAGTGTCATGCCGCCATCGAGGGCCATGGTGACGATCCTCGGGTTGTCGACGCGCATGACGCCAAGATTCACGACCGGCACTTGCAGGCCGGTTCTTCCGAGCGTCCGGTGGATGATGCCTTCCGTCTTTCCGGTATCACCATCATCTGCCGGGGCGGCACGGACTGTCCCGGCGCCTGCCAGCAATCCACCGGCGGCACCTGTAGCGCTGAGTTTCAGGAAATTCCTGCGATCTAATGGTTTCTGCATGGTCTTACCCCCGTGTTAATAATTAAGAGTGGGTCCCGGGACTATCTGACTGGTACAAAATGCTTTGAAATGATATTACTTCTTTGAAATGATATTTCCCCATTATACAAAATTAGCGCTTTACTGAAAAATGCTTTGGTGGCCGGGCAGCTGGATCACGCCGGATTTCGCAGCAAAAATGCCTTGATCCCCGCGATCATGGTACGGACCCGCTCCTCCGAAATCTGCTCCGTATCCCCGGCTCCGGCCGAAGCCGCCTCCCGCAAGGCCAGCCACTCCTCCACACGCTGCTGCTCTTCGCTGTCGAAAACCCCGTTTTCAACCAGTTCCCGGACAACCTGAGCCACAGGCAGGGCATTGCCCTCCTCATCCTCGATATTCAAACCCTTCCCGGAAGCCAGTTTTTTGAGATGGGTTTCCAGGGTGGATCCGGCCAGTACCACCGCGGCTTTTCGATCCCCCCGCGACAGCTGATGCACCGCTACATTCAGAAAACCTCCAAAAGTTTCGGCATCAAAATGAAAAGGTGTCGCAACCGGTTGGAACCGGCCGTTTTGGATATCATCCCGGAGCGCCTTGACCACCCCGAAGACCAGCCCGGTCTGGCCGGGCGCATCGGCCTGCTCTCCGGCAACAGCCGTGATGGCGAGCGTATAATCGGAATCACTGCCGGAAATGCGTCTGACGGACGCGATTGCCTTCCCGGTCAATGCGCTGATATTCTCTCCTTCCACCCCTTCCACCTTGGCATCCTCTCCTTCCGATGCCGGTTTCGGCCGGTCATTTCCCATCGCAGTAAGTTCGCGAAACCTGTCCAGGATAGCATCCAGCTCGTTGAGAATGTTTTTCAGGTCCATGGGACTGTGTTTTACATAAAGATTGATATGCTATCTGCCATCGGATTCTATCCACTATTTTTGGAAGTTCCGGTGCTGCCATCCTTTCCGGCCATGCGCATCAGCTCTTCCTGGTCTTTTTTTGAGAGGTTTGCCACCACCATGTCGTAGGAGTGGCGCGTCCACTCCCTGATGAGGTTTGTCGGAACCGGTCTGTCCAGCATGATGCTGTTCCAGTGCTTCTTGTTCATATGATATCCGGGCAGCACATATTCGTACTGCTCCCTGAGCACAACGGCCCTCTCCGGGTCACATTTGAGGTTGATGAAATTGAAGGTGTCCACGTTGGTCAAACTGTACATCTTGTCCATCACAAAGAACACCAGCGCATCCCCGTCAAAGGGAAACCGCTCCTCCGTGCCGGGGAGGGACAGGCAAAACTCCCGATACTCTTCGATATTCATGGCAGTAACTCGTTTGGCATTCGTGGCAGCAACCCCTGGCTGCAAGCCGAACGCTGTCATCATGAAACCGACCCATGCTTGCCCCTGTTTTTCGGCGGTATTCCTGATGATGCGGCGATTCGGCAAATAAAAGTAATCAGTACCAATATGCCTATTACCGAGTTCAGGGTCAAACCCGAGTTGCCTTATTTGCATGGTTACAATTACCCCGTTCAGGGTCAAACCCGACTTGCCGCATTTTCAGGGCTCCGGCATCCCGGACAGGAGCCGTCCCTTGAAATACAAAATCACATGCGATATATCACCGATAAAGGGATTCTGCCGCATCTGGTGGACCTGTTGCGTAAACATACCTTTCATGCATATTTTCATGGAAATTACAAGTAAAAACCCTATTCTTCCGTAATACCATCAGAAATACTACAAGACAGCCATGAAGCAGTGGATACTGTTTATTATCCTGTTTGCAATCTTACCTCTTTGGCATCAGAGCTACACTCTGGAAGCGGGTTCCGGCAATCTGAACCTGCCTGCCGGTGATGTGGTTACCGACAGGGACGGGAACGAATACCAAACCATCCAAATCGGCGAACAGGAGTGGATGACAGAAAACCTGCGCACTGCACATTATGCCAACGGCGACAGCATCCCCAATGTCATGGAAAGCAGCGATTGGGCCACCTTGTCAACCGGCGCATGGGCCCATTACAACAACGACGACTATTTCGATAGCCCTTACGGCAAATTGTACAACTGGCATGCGGTCAGCGATCCCCGCGGGCTGTGTCCGGCCGGATGGCGCGTGCCGTCCCACGAAGACTGGAAAGCCCTGGAGCTGGCCCTCGGCATGCCGGAAGCAGACCTGGAGCGCACCGGCATCCGCGGAAGGGAGGAGCAGATCGGCGGCATGCTGAAAAGCACGGGCACACAGCACTGGCGGGATCCCAACGAGGGTGCCGGCAATGAGAGCGGGTTTGGCGGCCTGCCCGGAGGCAATCGCACCGAAGTCGGCGGATTTGACGGCATCGGGCATGTCGGGCTGTGGTGGACATCCACAAGCGCCGGGGCCGGAATGGCCTGGATGCGGATGCTGTCGCATAACAGCCCTTACGTGGATCTGCTTTACGCGGACAAACAGTTCGGCTTTTCCGTGCGGTGCGTCCGTGGTGATGCCCCGCCTGCGGAAGTCCCGGCCGCGGAGCTGGCCCTGGCTGAAATCAGAACCGATCCCGTATCCGATATCGCTGCCACTGAGGCGGTTGCCGGCGGCACCATTGCCGAAGATGGCGGATCGCCCGTAACGGAACGAGGGATCGTATGGGGTATCTCACGGGGACCGACAGTGGAAAATAACCGGGGGATGACCCTTTCCGGCAGCGGCAGCGGGTCGTTTATGGCCTCACTGACCGGCCTGCTTCCCGAAACCACGTACCGTGTGCGGGCTTTCGCCGTGACCGAAGCCGGCATCGCGTACGGAGAGCCCGTCACCTTCAACACCCCACCGGAAGTAGTGTTCGGCACCGTGAGGGATATCGACGGCAACGATTACCGCACCATTGAAATCGGCAACCAGATCTGGATGGGCGAGAACCTGCGCACCTCACGGTACCGCAACGGCGAGGATATTACCTACGTCATGTCCAACAGCGAATGGGAGGGTCTCAACCAGGAAGAGACCGGTGCATGGGCTTTTTACAACAACCATGCCGGGAACGAACCTTATGGACTTCTGTACAACTGGTATGCGGTCAACGACTTCCGGGGGATTTGTCCGGCAGGATGGCGCGTTGCCACCGACCAGGACTGGCAGCAGCTTGAGCGCCATCTGGGTATGTCGCAGATCGAAGCTAACGCCACCGGCTGGCGGGGTCAGAATGCCAACGTCGGCGGCAAGCTCAAGGCCACAGGCACCGACTTCTGGCGCAGCCCCAATACCGGAGCCACCAACGAAAGCGGCTTCATGGCCCTGGCCGGCGGTTACCGCTTCACCAGCGGCACCTTCTCCTACCTGTCGTTTTTCGGCTACTGGTGGACGTCCACCGAGGCCGATGCCAACACGGCCTGGCGCCGCCTGCTGTTCAACAACCGGGAAAGCATCAACCGGATGAACTACGACAAGCGCTACGGCTTCTCGGTGCGCTGCGTGCAGAACTGACTGTTTGCAGTTTAATTAGCAGATCGTGCATACCTTCGCTATCCCATCGTCCGGTCAAACCTTAACTTGTGGATTATTATAGCGTTTCAGCGGGCAGGAGTGATTTTCTCGTGAATTATTGTAATATTTTGTAATATACTGTCAAGTGATTTAGCGATTAAACCATTAAGCAGGCATGTGATATATAGATATTGGGGGAGAGAGGATGGTCCGGCTCCTACTGTGTCATCGCTTACGTTATTGCTTCAATCCAACCCGTAACAAAGCCATTCTGAACCCGGGTAAGGGCATCGTTTGTTTCACCATCCGGCCCACCCGGCGGAGCAACCGTACGACGGAATGCCGGTCCGGCTTCCTGACGTATCCAGCCAGCCCGTCATCCATCTCCAATGAAAGTTCTCGTATGCAACATCAACTTTTTATTACAAAGCGTTCAAACCCTCAAACCCTCCTGCCATGATAACATTGATTCGATGTCTTCTGTTTTGCCTGTGGATGGGTATGCCGTTCACTCATCTTCTTGCGAACAATATCCAGATTTCCAACATTCGGCTCGCCGGTGACGATGCCCCGGAAGGATACCGTGATATTGTCTTCGACCTGC
>RECX01000274.1 GCA_007693825.1 Balneolaceae bacterium | reverse complement strand
CCTCGAAGCACAATTAATCCTTTTCTAATACGGAATTATTCCTGAAAAGTTTCATGTGTTTAATATCTTTGGATTCATAAGGTCACATAGAATGTCCATGACGATTATAATCATGCTTCTGTGTGACGGGGAACCGTCATGGCCATTTCATCTAACTAACGGATACCGGAAGAATGCATGATGTAATCGTAATCGGGTCGGGACATAACGGACTAACCGCTGCGTGTTATCTGGCAAGGGCCGGACAGAAAGTGTGTGTCGTGGAGCGGCGCGACACCCTGGGGGGCGCGGTTTGCACCGAGCCGATGTTCCACTCGCCGGAAGCTCCGGACGGATACCGGATCGATGTGGGATCCTCGGCCCATTTCATGATCCACCAGACCCCGGTCGTTGCCGACCTCGAATTGGAAAAATACGGGCTGGAGTACATCGAAATGGACCCGTTCATGTCGTACCCGGTGCCGGGCGGCGGTGTGATCCATTTCCACCGGTCGGTGGAGCAGACCATGGAGTCCATAGCAAAGGTTTCGCCCAAGGATGCGGCTGCTTACCGCGATTTCATCGATTACTGGAAGCGGGTGAACCAGGGGGTGCTTTCGGCGTTCCTGGTACCGCCGTCGCCATTCGCGCTGTTCCGGGCCATGTCGGGCGGACAGTGGCGGGGCGGGTCCATGTTCAAGAAGGGGGAGCAGGCCGACGGCATCCGCCGGATCATGAGCAGCTACGGACAGGTGGTGGAAGAGTTTTTTGAAAGCGAGTCGGTCAAGACGGCGCTGCTCTGGTTTGCGGCGCAATCGGGTCCACCGCCCGACCAGTCCGCCTCGGCCGATTTCGTCGGCTGGCAGGCCATGCTGCATGAAAGCGGCGGCAAGCGTCCGAAAGGGGGAAGCGGGATGCTGACCCAGGCGATGATCCGCATGCTCGAAGCGCATGGCGGGGAGGTGCTGAGCAACGAACCGGTCGAGAAGATCATGATCAGCGGTACGGGTGATGCCGCCCGTGCCATTGGGGTGCGGCTGGCATCGGGGCGCGAGCTGCCTGCCCGCCGCGTGATTTCCAACGCGCATGTGAAGACCACGATGCTGAATATGGTGGGACCGGAGCATCTATCCCCGGCACTCTACAAGCGTGTCGGGGACATCAACGTGGGCAACGGGTTCGGCATGGTGATCCGGTGTGCGGTGGAGGAACTTCCGCAGTATGATGCGTGTCCGGGCGACCCGTTCATCCATAACGGGTTGCAGCTTCTGGTGCCCGATCGTGAATACATGAACGCTTCCATCGGTGATTACATCGCCGGCCGGCCACCGGAAAAGCCGTCGGTCCTGGCCATGACCTTCACCAAAATCGATCCGTCGCTGGCGCCTGCCGGCAAGCACCTGCTGTATCTGTGGGCGCAGTGGCATCCCTACAAGCTGGCCGGGGGCGTCCGCTGGGAGGACATCCGCGAGCGCGAGGCGCAGAAGATCTACGATGTGGCCACCGAATACGCCCCGAACCTGAAGGACAAGCGCATCGACTGGTACATCCAGTCCCCGGTCGATATCGAGGAGAAGCACGGGCTGCTGAAGGGCAACGTGATGCATGTGGAGATGACCATCGACCAGATGTTCACGTTCCGTCCCACCCCCGAACTCAGCCAGTACAAAACACCGGTCAGGAATCTGTATCTTGCCAGTGCCTCGTGTCATCCGGGAGGCGGGGTATTCGCCGCGGCAGGCTACAATGCCGCCGGGGTGGTGATGAAAGATATCCGGAAGGAGAAACGCTGGTTTTCAAGGAAATGAAAGTATCCGGCGTGCGGCCAAAAAGCCACAGCGTGCGTCCAAAAAGCAACAAAGTTACGTGCACAGTCAGCCATACACAGGATTATCGCGATTCGGAGTTACAGTCAGCGGGATGCGCGTCACCATCGACCCGCTGCTTCCGCTGGTCATCATTTTCATGGCCTGGGTGCTGAGCGAGCGCTATTTTCCGCAGATCATGTACACCCAGTCCGGATGGATCTACTGGGCGATGGGTGTGACATCCTCGGTTTTTCTGACGTTTTCCATCTTTTTCCATGAATACGGACATGCGCTGGCGGCACGGTGGCTCAACCTGCCGCTGGAACGCATCCACCTGTACCTGTTCGGCGGCATGGCGGAGCTGAAACAGCGCCCGGTCCGGCCGGTGGAAGAGCTGATCATCGCCCTGTCGGGGCCGTTGGCCTCCCTGCTCTTTGCGGGACTGGCATGGGGCGCGGCTGAGTATGTGCGTCCATCCAGCTACGAGGCCTTCCTGGTGCTGCAGTTCGTGTTTTACATGAACCTGCTGCTGTGCGGGTTCAATCTGCTGCCCATTTTTCCCCTGGATGGCGGACGGACGATGCGCGCCGTTATCTGGCACATAAAAAAGTACTACTACAAGGCGTCCATCCTCACGTTTTACATCAGTATTGCGTTCATTCTGCTGATCATGCTTCTGGCAGTGGCCCTGCTTGTCATCGAGGGCCTGTCCACCGCGTTCTGGGCGGCCCTGCTGTCCGGCTACCTCTGGTACACCGCCTACACGGGTCGCGACGAGCTGATCTACAGTCCAAAATTCAGTGATCTGATCTTCCGGATAAGCGATGAGAAGACGCCGGTTGCGATCATCCGGCAGATCAACCGGATGGATGCGAGGTATCTGCGCAATGCGGTGATCCCGGTCACAGAGGACGGTGAGCTGCGGTCGGTGATCTTGGGCCGGGATCTTTCCGCGATACCGGATCAGGAGGATAACATATCACATCTTTACCGTCCGGTCGAAAAAGGTTTTTTTGTGGATGTGGCCGACAGATCGACCTACCGCCAGGGTGTCAAGCTGAAGGCGGATTTCCTGCCGGTGCTGAATGACGGAATGATTTTGGGGATGAGCGATGCCCATGAGATCCGTTTCTGGCTCCTGCAGCAGAAAAACCCGGTATTTCCATCCCAACCGCAAGTATCACAATTTGAATGAAACCTATGGCCGATTATCCGTTTTACCATTCGCATATTGAGATCAGCCGGGATGTGCTGCAGAGCAATGCCCGTTACCTCCACCGGAACCTGAAGAGCGGCACGCGTTCTGTTGCGGTCATCAAGGCCGATGCCTACGGGCACGGCGCCGTGGAAGTGGCCCGGACGGTGGGCGATCTTTATGACATGTTTGCGGTCGCCAATGTGACAGAGGCCGTTGCGCTGCGCAAGGCCGGCATCACGCATCCGATCCTGGTCTTTGGTGTGCCGGTGCCGCAGACGGTCGCAGCCTATCCCGCATATGACCTGGAGGCTGTCGTCAGCTCCGATGAGCACTTCGATCAGCTTCAACAGGGAACGGCCTACCATGTGGAGATCGACTCCGGCATGGGCCGGCTGGGGATCCGTCCCGACGATCTGGAACGCGTCCGCAAGCGCATTGCGTCTGCGGGCAGGATCACCTGCAAGGGGGTCATGACCCATTTTGCTTCGGCCGACGAGGGGGACGGTGTC
The DNA here is from genome assembly GCA_007693825.1 of Balneolaceae bacterium. GTDB lineage: Bacteria > Bacteroidota > Rhodothermia > Balneolales > Natronogracilivirgulaceae > SKNL01. The sequence goes on along the minus strand of RECX01000274.1, from coordinate 5,120 downwards.
TACATGCAGCACCAGATACGTGTGCTGGCGCAGATCCGTGACATGTTCGGCGGACAGTTCCCGCTGCATGCGGCCAACTCCGCGGCATCGCTGGATCATCCGGATACGCACCTGGACATGGTGCGTCACGGGATTGCGCTGTACGGCTACGACCCGACTCCGGAACCGTCTGAGCAGCTCCGTCCCGCCATGAAGTGGAGGTCGTGGGTGGCCCAGTGCAAGTACATCCACAAGGGAGATTCACTCAGCTATGGCGCTACGTGGCAGGCGCCGGAGGGCGGCTATTATGCGGTGATACCGGCCGGATATGCCGACGGATACCGCCGGAATCTGTCCGGGAAGCTTCCTGTGCGCATTGACGGGCGGTGGTATCCCCAGGTGGGGCGCGTCACGATGGATTACATCATGGTTTGGCTGGGTGGAGACCGGTATGCGGCCGGGACCGAAGTCCTGGTCATGGGCGGCGAGAAGAATCATGCCGGTATCATGGCGGATGCGATTGGCACCATTCCCTACGAGATTTGCTGCGGCATCCATACCAAGGTTCCACGGCGTATGGTGTGAGCGCTGGTGGATGCGGTCCGGTGCCGGACACGGCGTGAGCGCTGGTGGATACGGTCCGGAGCCGGTCGCGGTGTGAGTGGTTCCGGGCGCGGCACGGCTCAGGTTGGCGCGGCGTGACCGCTGATCGAACGGTGTGTTTTTGACTCTGTGTCAGTCCTGCCCGATGATCGAGATGAAGTCGATATCGAACACAAGGGTGTCACTGCGGAGCTGGTGGGTGCTGCTTGAGCCGTAAGCCAGTGACGGGGGGATGACCAGCGTTCGCCTGCTTCCTTCGCGGGCGGCGTGCATGCGCACATTCTGGCCGTCGATCACTTCGTTGTATCCGGCCAGGCCCTGCATGAACCCGGGAATCATGTTCCGAAGCGTGAGAACCGTCGGCATATCCACCTCGTTCCGGTAGGAGCTGTCAAAAATTTCACTGTCGGTGGTGCGACCGGTGTACCGGATGTTAACGGCTTGATTCTCCGTGACCACTTCACCGCTGCCTTGCTGGTGGAAATAGATGACCAGGCCGTTGGGGGCAGTCACCCGGTCCACCCCGGTTGTGTCAAACGGGCCGATGTCATCGTACCGGACCGTGCCAAAACTGTTGTCGTCGCAGGATGTGGAAAGGAGAGCGAGCATCAGTCCAAGCGGAATGATAAGCCATGTCTTACGGGGTAAAAGCTGAATCATGAGTGCAAATCGGTTATAGTTGTTTATCAGGCCAGACAAGTTACAAAATAATGGGAAAATGGAATAACGAAACCGCAGGCGTGAAGTTGCATGGGTGAAGTTCTCCGTTGTTCTCACGGGTCATAGGGGACAGATGGTTATTGCGGACGGCCTTCCGGACCGAAGATCTCGCGATCGCGCCGGCGGTTGACCACCCGGCTGATATAGATGCCGAGCTGGTAGAGCAGGAGCAGCGGAACCGCAATGATGATCTGGGACACGGGGTCGGGCGGGGTCAGGAAAGCCGCCATCAGAAAGCAAACAATGATCGCCCATTTCCGGTGTTTGATCATCAGTTCGGGTGTCAGCAGTCCGATTTTCGACAGGATGTAACTGATCATGGGCAGCTGGAAAACCAGGCCGCTGGACAGGCTCCACATGGTCAGCGCAGAGAAGTAGGCATTGATGTCGATGTCGTTGCGCACCGCCTCCGATATTTGGAAATTGCTGAAAAACTGAACGGCAAACGGGGTGAGGATCAGGTATCCGAAGCCGACGCCGATGATGAACAGGGCGGTGATATTGAAAACGATAAAGCGGGTGCCCTTTCGCTCTTTTTCCTCCAGGGCCGGGAGGATGAACGCCCAGAGCTGATAGATCAGCATGGGAATGCCGATGATGAACCCGACCACCAGCAGGGTTCCCCAGTATGTGAAAAACTGTCCGGGTAGGCGCCGGTTCTGCAGGTCAAGGTCCGTGGCGTTGATACCCACCAGTTTGTACATGAAGAAATCGCCCTTGGCGGGACCCAGCAGCACCTGCTCCATGATGAAGCTGGAGAAGATGAATGCCACGATCACTCCGAGGCCTATGCCAAGCAGACCTTTCAGGATCCGCCAGCGGAGTTCTTCGAGATGATCCAGGAAGGACATCTCAGCCGGCAGTCCGGGAGAAGCAGCTTGCGGCGGTATTTCTCCCATCACTCTGCGCTCTGTTGCTTCGGTTGTTGCCATGTGGCAGAATCAGTTATGCTGTTATGCTGTTATGTTGTTGTGCACTTGTACGCTTGTACGCTTGTGCATTTGTGCGCTTCTACGCTTGTGCATTTGTGCTCTTGTACTCTTGTGCACTTGTGCCGTTGTGTACTTGTGCGGTTGTGCCGTATATCTGTGATCGTAATCTGTCATGCCGTTACGCCGTGACAAAATCGTATAGCGGGAAGCGTTCGCACATGTCATGCACTTCTCCGCGAACCTTGTGGATGACATCCTCGCTGGCATGGCTGGTGATGACCATATCCATCATTTCGGCGATGCGGATGAACTCGTCGGGACCCATGCCCCGGGTGGTCAGGGCCGGGGTGCCGATCCGGATGCCCGATGTTACGAAGGGACTCTGCGTGTCAAACGGGACCATGTTCTTGTTGACGGTCAGTTCGGCGCGGCCCAGAGCGTCCTCGGCCTCTTTTCCGGTGATACCCTTGTTGCGCAGGTCGACCAGCATGAGGTGGTTGTCGGTGCCGCCGCTGACCAGATCGTATCCCAGTTCCAGGAATTTGGCCGCCATTGTTTTGCTATTTTTGAGGACCTCTTCCTGGTAGGCGGTGAATTCTTTCTGCAGGGCTTCACCAAAGGCGACAGCCTTGGCGGCGATGACGTGCATCAGGGGTCCGCCCTGGGTACCCGGGAAGACGGCCGAATCCAGCAGCTCGCTCCAGTTCTTTACACGTCCCGATTTGGGAGCCACTTTGCCAAGGGTGTTTTCCGAATCCCGGCCGATCAGCAGCATGCCGCCGCGCGGCCCCCGCAGCGTTTTGTGCGTGGTGGTGGACACGACGTGCGCAAAAGGCAGGGGGTTGTTGAGGTGTTTCGTGGCGATGGGTCCGGCTGTGTGCGCCATATCCATCCAGAGGAATGCACCCACTTCGTCGGCGATATTCCGGAACGTTTCGTAGTCGAAGTCGCGCGGATAGGCCGATGCGCCGATGGAGATCATTTTCGGCTTGATTTTTTTCGCCTTGTCGCGGATCTCATCCATATCCAGCCGGCCGGTCTTTTTGTTGACCCCGTAAAACTGCGCGTTGTAGGTGATGCCGGAGAAGTTGACGGGGGAACCGTGTGTCAGGTGTCCGCCGTGCGACAGGTCCAGGCCCAGCAGCGTGTCGCCGGGCTTGAGGAACGTCAGGTAGACGGCCGCGTTGGCGGTGGCGCCGGAGTGCGGCTGCACGTTCACCCATTCGGCATCGAAGAGCATCTTGGCGCGGTCGCGTGCCAGGTTTTCGACGATATCCACGTAGTGACAGCCGCCATAGTAGCGCTTGCCGGGCAGCCCTTCCGCGTATTTGTTGGTCAGAGAAGATCCCATGGCCTCCATTACTGCCTTGCTGGCAAAATTTTCCGAGGCGATCAGCTCCATGCCGTTGTTCTGGCGCTCGGTCTCCTTTTCAATAAGTCCGTATACTTCGGGATCGTGGTCTTTCAATCGTTTCATCAGGGTTGCTTTTGTGGGTTGATCGTTTCGTTTTTTTTCTGGTGGATGCGGCCGGAGCGGGTGCGACGGGCCGGAACGCAAAGCGGATGGCGATCCGTGCCGGGACCCGTTGGACCGGGCTCACTCACTGGCTTTGATCTTGTCGATGCGCTGCTGGTGGCGGCCTCCTTCGAAGCTGGCCTCAAGCCATGAGATGACAATACTGCGCAACTCGCCTTCACCCAGGTACCGGCCGGGCAGGCAAAGAATGTTGGCTTTGTTGTGCTGGCGCGAGAGCTTGGCCATTTCATCATTCCAGGCCAGCGCGGCGCGTACTTTGGGGTATTTGTTGGCAGTCATGCACATGCCCTGGCCACTTCCGCATATGAGGATACCCATTTCATGATCGCCGTTGTTCACGGCCTGGGCGACCAGCGTCGCAAAATCAGGATAGTCCACGGACTCATCCGTTTTTGTCCCATAATCAATGGTTGTGATATCGTGTTCCTTCAGGATCTTCTTGACCAGTTCCTTGGCTTCAAAACCGGCATGATCTGAAGCAATGGGGATGATTTTATTCACGGGTGAGTGGTTTTTCATGACTGTTTGCAATCCTTTTTTTTCAAGCATTAAATATCCGCAAAAAAGTGCTGACATTAAAGAGGAAACCAGATCAATCCGGACTGGTAAGTGCGTACACCAGGAGGTTCACTCCCATGTGCAGGGATTTTTCGACAAGATGCTCGGGATTGTCGTGCACATCGAAAGCCCATCCGTCCGCCAGATTCGATTCATAGGTGTAGTACAGTACCAGCCGTCCGTTGCGGAAGATACCGAATCCCTGTGGCGGTTTCCCGTCGTGTTCGTGTATTTTCGGGAGTCCGTCCGGGAAGTCGAACACCATGGAATAAAGGGGATGGGAGGCCGGCAGTTCGATCAGTTCCTCATCCGGAAAAATCTTTTCAATGACCGGGCGCACGTACGGATCAAAACCGTAGTCGTCGTCGATGTACAGAAAACCGCCATTGTCCAGGTACTCTCGCATGTTGGCCGCTTCGGTGGCATTGACGTCGATGTTGCCGTGTCCGGTCATGAATACAAATGGATACTGATGCAGGTCGCGGCTTCCGATGGCCACATCGTCATAGGAACGCTGGATGGAGAGCGGGATGTGTCCGGAGGCGAAGTCAATCAGGTTTGTCAGCGACGAGGGATCGTTGTACCAGTCGCCGCCGCCCCGGTATTTGATCCGGGCGATCCGGATCTTGTCCTCTTCGGGGATGTTGTTGCGCGGGGCATCCTCAGCGATCGCTGGTGCGGCCGCACCGGAAGCACTGGAAGCAGCCGCAGCGGAAGTACCGAAAGCAGCCGCAGCGGATGCACCGGAACCGGTGCCGGAACCGGCAAAAACCGGCTGGAAAAGCAGCAGA
>RECX01000267.1 GCA_007693825.1 Balneolaceae bacterium | reverse complement strand
TTTCTGGCATGCAGCACCACATGCATCTGTTTTTTGGCAAGCTCAAGGGCGGTGACATAACCAATGCCGGAAGTGGCTCCGGTAACCAGTGCCGTGCGTTCTGGCGTCGCGCGTTCAGATGCTTCGCGTTCCGGTGTCGTGCGTTGAGTTTCCGTGTGTGCAGATTTTTTGTGATCAGGTGTAGCGTGTTCAGACATGGCAGACATTTGGTGTTTTGCAGGAAAACTTATGGTAACCGGGTGGATGTCGAGTTTGCATGAGGGATTCGCACCTTTAAACAAATAATGGGCGTCATCGTTCCGGATATGGGCACCCCTGAAATCTATTTATCAACAAGATACAGATGATCAGCAGGAAACAGATGATCCGCAAGAAACATAATGGCAACGCGTGTCGGGATGAAGTTGTCTCTTGATTTCGCTACCTTGAATATACCCCTGACAATTATTCACAATTCAGGAGTCTGCCCATGAGAACACATCGTTCACAATCTGCCCCCGTCGTGATGCGGTTTCCGAAACTGCCGGCTCTGCTCCCGAATAACACGGGATTGCTCTCCAGGAAAGAGGGTCTGCTCTCGCGGATTGCTGCACTGCTCACCCAAAAATCAGTCCTGCCGCCTACGCTCATCCTTCTCGCTTTTCTGTCATTTGGAAGCACCAACTCGGCGGCACAAAAAGTATTTTCAGTAGATTATCCGAATCAGGCCGATCTCAGAGTATATGTCGTCCAGTATGAAAACCAGGCGGATCTGAAAGTCTTCCGGGTCCAGTACCAGAATCAGGCAGGCGAGAACAACGGCTTGTGGTTTTTCAGCGACTATCCTAACCAGGCCGACAAGAAGATCTATTTTGTGGACTATCCGAACCAGGCCGATCTGAAAATCCATTTTGTGCGTTACCGCAACCAGGCCGGCTGGCGCAGCAACGCGCGGAAGCATCTCATGTACTGAACTTTTTCCATAATTATAAACAGATGAAAAAAAACGTATTTGTGGTCGGACAGGATGAAATCAATATCCAGGATCTAAAAAATATTGAAGACGCAGAAAAGTACGAGTTCATCCCCCTGCTTGATGCCGCGGATGTGCGGCTTCAGCTGAAAGGAGAGAGGATGTCGTACGAAAAACTGATAGCCAGGGCACGGGAGAAGCTGGACAATCACAAAGGCAGCATCGATGCCATCATCAGCTTCATAGATCCGGCCATGCTTCTGACCTACTATCTCTGCGAACAGTATGGCCTGAAATCGCCGTCCCTGAAAAGCGCCATCTATTCCGAACAGAAATACCTGAGCAGAAAAGCACAGAAAAATGTGCTGCCAGACCATATCCCTTCGTTCCGGGAAGTGGATCCGTTTTCGCCTCCCAAAATGTCGGATCTGGGTCTAAAAACCCGGTTATGGCTCAAGCCGGTCATATCCTACGGCGGACAGCTGGCGTTCAAGATTGAAAACCGGCAGGACTACGACGAGAGTCTGGAACTCATAAAAAAGGACATCGATTTTTTCTCCGAACCATATGACTATCTGTTATCCATTTCCGACCTGCCCGAAGAGATAAAAAAGGCCGGGGGTAAATACTGCATTGCCGAAAACACCATTTCCGGCGCCTTTTACACCATTGAGGGATATGTCTGCGACGGGAAAATGGAGGTCTATGCCTTTTTCGAATCCCCGCTGTACAGAGGAACAAGTTGTTTCATGGGATATGTCACCCCCAGCTCGCTGGCGGATCCCGTCAAGAACCGCATGATCCGCATGGCAGAGAAAATCATGACGGAAATCGCCTACGACAACGCACCCTTCAATATCGAGTTCCTGTATGATGAGAAATCGGACCATATATGGGTCCTGGAAGTAAATTCGCGCATATCCGAATCGCACAGCTATCCCTGCTCCAGGGTCTACGGATATTCCAACCACCATTACCTGGTGAAGATTGCCACCGGAGCCACCCCGGAGCCCCTCGACCGCCAGGGCCCCAGTAACATTGCCGCCAAACTCTACTACCGGGTGTTTTTTGAGGATGGCATCGTCAGGCACATTCCCCCACCCGACACCGTCGAAAGGATCGCGGAAGAATTCGATGTCCGTATCAAAATCCAGGTGAAAGAAGGCCAGAAACTCTCGGAACTGCAGGGGCAGGACAGCTACAGCTACTCCCTTGCCGATGTCTATCTGGGGGCTGATAATGAAAAACATCTTTATGAGCGTTTCGACCGGATTGTTGAGCGGCTCAGTATTGTTGTGGAGGAAAAGGAAGAAGAATCTTAGTCTAAGTCAGAGATATGGACAATGACGTGGACATGAAAACAGCAACTGCAACAACAGAAGGCATTGGCAAAGATCTGCACGCAGGAGTGGAGACGGTTATTGGCATGGATAGAGAGTTACCCCTCTCAGATATCACCAAGCACATTAACAATTTCAAAACCTGACGTTCTAAACCAATATTATGCGCTACATTGACCATTTTCCAGAAACAGTAAAGGAAATTGAGAATGAGTGGATAACGATGCCGGACGGCATACGGCTGGCCGCACGGATCTGGCTGCCGGAAAGTGCCAATACAAAGCCGGTCCCGGCCATCCTCGAGTACATACCCTATCGCAAACGCGATTTCAAACGGATCGACGACGAAGTGAACCACCGGTATTTTGCCGGTCACGGGTACGCAGGGGTGCGGGTGGATATCCGCGGAAGCGGGGATTCCGAAGGCATCCTGACCGACGAGTACCTCGAGGCGGAACTGAGCGACGGTGAGAGGATCATCGAATGGCTGGCCGAACAGCCCTGGTGCGATGGCAATGTGGGAATGATCGGCATCTCCTGGGGCGGTTTCAACGGTCTGCAGATCGCCGCAAGGCGTCCCGAAGCACTCAAGGCCGTGGTCAGCGTCTGTTCGACCGACGACCGCTACGCCGATGATGTCCACTACATGGGTGGATGTCTCCTGGGCGACAACCTCTCCTGGGCTTCAGTGATGTTCGACCGCAACTCCCTTCCACCCGATCCCGAGATCGTCGGGGACAAGTGGCGGGAAATGTGGCTGGAGCGGCTGGAAAAAAGCGGGCTCTGGAAGAAAAACTGGCTGGAACACCAGCGCCGCGATGAATTCTGGAAACACGGATCCATATGTGAAAACTACGACGACATCCAGTGTCCGGTCATGGCCGTCAGCGGCTGGGCGGACGGGTACTCCAATTCGGTGTTCCGGATGCTCGAAAATCTGAAGGTCCCGCGCATGGGACTGGTTGGCGCCTGGAGCCACCGGTATCCCCACGACGGCATCCCGGGTCCGGCCATCGGCTTTCTGCAGGAGTGTATGCGGTGGTGGGACAAGTGGCTCAAGGGCATGGACAACGGCATCGACCGGGAACCGATGCTCAAGGCGTGGATGCAGGAGTCGATGCCGCCAGCCACCAGCTACGAGGAGCGGCCCGGATACTGGCTGGGCCTGAATGAGTGGCCCTCCCGGAAGGTCCGGAACATCCGGTTTCTGCTCAAGAACGAGCATACGCTGAAGGTGTACGAAAAAGCGGTTGAGCCGAAGCCGTTGTGGGTGCAGTCACCCGTGAGCCTCGGCATGTTCGCCGGAAAATGGTGCTCCTATTCCGCCGCGCCGGATCTGCCGGCCGACCAGCGCGAGGAGGATGGAGGGGCGCTGATCTTCGACAGCGATCCGCTCAAGGAGGATCTGGAAGTTATCGGCCGGCCGTGCGCGGAACTGCAACTGGAGGTAAACCAGCCCGTGGCCATGGTGGCGGTCCGGCTGACCGACGTGCGTCCCGACGGCAAGGCGACGCGGGTCACCTACGGCCTGCTGAATCTCACGCACCGAAACGGCCATGAATCCCCCGAAAAGCTGGAACCTGGCAAAAAGTACAAGGTTCGAGTCAAACTGAATGAAATTGCCCATATTTTCCCGGCCGGGAACCAAATACGCGTGTCGATTTCCACTTCCTACTATCCCATTGCCTGGCCTTCGCCCGAGCTGGTGATGATGAAGCTTTACGGAGAGGAGAGCTCCATTGACCTGCCGGTCCTGATGGAGGAAGGCGATGCCCCGGTCTCATTTGAGGAACCGGTGGCAGCACGTCCATCCACCCAGAAAGGGGTTCTCCAGGCGCCTTCCGTGCAGTGGAATGTCAACAGGGACCTGGTGTTCGACCGGTCGGAAATGGATGTCATCAAAGATGATGGCCGGTATTTTCTGGATGCGATCCGGCTTGAAATAGCGGCAACAAGCAGGGAGAAGTATGCGATCACCGGTGACGACCTGGAATCCATCAGGGCGGAAACCAAAGCCAAAAAATCATTGAAGCGGGGTAACTGGCAGATATGGACCAGGACCAAGACGATTCTGACCTCCGACAAGGATCATTTCTTCCTTCATGCCACGCTGGATGCGTTCGAGGGTGATGAACGCGTCTTTTCCAAAAACTGGCGTGAAAAGATACCGCGGGATCATATGTAGCTGGCGATTATTGCCGGGCTGAGCTAATCCGCCGTTCAGCCCGGTCTGCCAGCAAAACGGCAGCTTACGCCGAATCCCGGGAGCCCGAAAAATCATTGGAAACCGGAAATCATTGGAACCCGGAAACAAAAAACCCCCGCCGGAATGGGATCCGGCGAGGGTCGGAGGCCATGATGTGTAAAGCCGGTCAGCTTTTGACCGTCAGCTGGTCATGTTCAGTTGGTCATAATCAGCTGGTGATGTTCAGCTGGTGATGTTCAGCTGGTGATGTTCAGCTGGTCATGTTCAGCTGGTGATGTTCAGCGGGTGATAATCAGCGGGTGATAATCAGCGGGTGACGATCAGCTTGTGGTGGACAGCGACTCGTAGTCGTACCCGTCCGCCTTGCTCATTTCCTGTGCTGTGAGGGTGAGCAGGATGCCGTAGATGACCTTGGAGCTGACGTCGGCGATCGTGTAGGTGATGTGGCGTCCGACGACGGCCGCTTCGCTCAGGGCCGGCTCAAGGCCGAGGCTGAACAGATACGGCATCAGGTAAGCGCCCGGGTAGAGCATCCAGGAGAACAGGAAGATAGTCCAGATCATGCCAATGTAGCGTTTTGCTTTTTCAGGAACACCTTGCTGGCCTTCAGTAATCACTTTTCTCATCACAATCAGGATGTGGATGAAGAATACGGTGGAAATGGCACCCCATACGAAGAAGAGGGTGGGATTGGTGACCTCGTAGTACTGTCCGACATATCCGGTCAGGATCATCAGCGTGCCGGAGAACCAGAACTGGTTGCGCACCGAGCTGAAGGAGCTTTTTGTCAGCGAGACGACAAAAAGGATCTGGAACAGAAGCATGGGTACATCGATCAGCCAGTTCAGATAACGGTAGCCGTTATTGAACTGGTCGGTCGCGGAGCCCAGAAAGTAGCGTCCGCTTTCGGCATCGAAGACGAAGGCATTGGTCCAGTTCTGCTGCTGGATCATCAGCAGCAGGAACGCGGAAATCATGACCACGACCGACAGGACCGACGAAATACGATATTTCGGGGCAACGGTCTTCATGGTCAATACAAAGTACAGCAGCGCTGCGAGCATGATGGCAAAACCGACAGTCAACACGTGCGCCGACATCTGATACGCCATTTCAGTGTAACCTGAAGTAATACCCACATAATTTTCGAATGTGGCATTTCCCAGGGAGAACAGATTGTCCATAAATTCAGCGATTAGGTTTACGTTGTTACGTGATTAGGGACGGTTGAATGGGCTTGAAGTTGCCGCTGCAGGATATGATGCCGCAACCGTCTGCAAAGTTAAGAGCAAGTCATGAACAGGTTTACTTGTCCTGCAGCGTTGCCAAAAACCCAAGTTGATGTAAAAAAGTTTGCGATTGTATGTAGTTTTTTTCCGGAGTGCGGATCGGGGCACTGTAACTGATTATGCAGCAGTTAGCTGGCAGGATTCCACAAGTTTCATTTTTTTTTGATTCGGGACGGTTGGAGCGATAAATCTGTCGTTCCAGTGTCCGGATGGGAATGATTTTGACCAAAAATCCGTATAGGTTTGCGTCCCGATGACAATTGCAATCTGTGTCATCACCCGGTGCAATCTGTGTTATCACCCGGTGCAATCTGTGTCATCACCGAAATCTCGCGTCACTTTGACAAACCGCACAACCCGATATGCTGCACAAATCCACCATAGTCGTAACACTTGCTGCTTCCGTCAGCGTGATTTTTATTTTGCTGGGACTGCTTGCGCCGGGTTCTGTGCCGGCAATAAGCCCGTGGATACTGCTCGCCTCGGTGATCGTAATCGGCATCCCTCACGGAGCCATCGATCACATCATGGCCGAAAAAGTATATGGACTCGACAATACCTGGAGGGGAACGGCGAAATTTTACGGCGGTTACCTGGGGCTAATGTTCGTGGTCGGAATGCTCTGGCTGCTGGAACCCGTCATCGGCATGCTCTTCTTTTTTGCGATCTCCATCTACCATTTCGGACAGGCGGACATGGAGGATTTCGTGAAGCCGGGTTCTTCAGGAATTCCGTGGTACCTCGTGCGCGGGTCGCTCATTCTCGGGCTAATTCTTTTTTCCGACACCGCAGTCAGCTATCCCATCATGGCGCAGGCGCTTCACATGGATCCGCTTACCCTGTTCTCTGCGCTGCCAAACGGCCCCGTCGCTCTGGTTGCCCTTGCCGCTGCCTATGCCGCGCTTTTCGCCATGGCCCTGCTGAGTGGAAAAGTAGCTGGTGGATGGCGGCTGATGGCCGACAGTGTGCTGATCGTGGCACTCTTCCTTGTTGCCGGTCCGCTTATCGGTTTCGCCGTCTATTTTGCGCTTTGGCACTCGGCCGGACACATTATCGAAATGCAGGAATTCCTCAAAAAGAAAAACCGGCCCATGTCGCTGACATCGTTTTACAAGTCCGCGGCACCATTCACCCTGATCTCACTCTTCGGACTGGCGATGCTTGCCGGCATCAACCACGCGTTTGGACTGGAGGATCAGTTCATCGCCCTCATGTTCATCCTCATCAGCGTACTGACGCTCCCGCACATGGTCATCGTCGACCGCATGTATGCCCAGCTGCGCGGATGAGCAATGGTACGGCTCGATGTGCTGCTGCAGGGCTTGATTCTGTAATCCAGCTACCTGCCACCATCCACCATTTTTTCTATGGGACTCGCTTTTGGCTCAATAATACCCCGACTGCCACGACGCCCAGCCCCAGGATGTCTGTCATCAGCACCTTGTCGCCGAAAGCGATCCATGCCATGAGCATGGTTACGGGCGGACCCAGATAGAACAGGCTCGCCACACGGGTGGCATCCATTCGGGCGATCAGCATCCACATTAATGCATAGGCTGCAAGTGAGACCCCGACGATCAGCCAGATCATGGTGGCGATAAATTCCGGAACCCATACTGCGGACAGATTATCGATGGCAATGGCCGGGATGGTCACGACGAGTGCTGTACCGAGGCACTGGTAAAAAAGCGCCAGGTCGACAGGAATTCGGTTTGTGTGCCTGTGGATTTCCATCCTGCGCTGGAAGAGGCTCGCTCCGGTGATGGCGATCACCGATCCGAACGGGATGAAATAGGCAAAAACGGATTGCGGATCGGTGAAATCGGTCCGGAAGAGGACGGCAACCATCACTCCGATAAAACCGATGATCAGTCCGAACCACCTGGGGAGAGGGGTGCGTTCGCCGGTGACGGAACCGGACAGTGCGCCCGTTGCCATGGGCTGCAGGGCCACAACCAAGGCTACGATGCCTGCGGGCACGCCGTACAGCAGGGAAAAAAGCACGCAGCCCAGCCAGACGCCATGGGCCAGGATGCCGATCACCATGGCCGTCAGCACGGCGCTGCGGCCCGGCCATCGAAGCCGTCCCCGCACGGCAAGCCAGCCCAGAAGAATCAGGGTCAGCGGCCAGTACCGCCAGAACAGCAGCGCGAACGGCTCTGCATAGGGAAGCGCATAATCAGCGCCGATAAACCCCGAGTTCCAAAAGAGCACAAAACCGATCGCAAGAAACCAGGTAGTGTTTAAAATGGATTTCAAAACAAAGTCTGTTGTCGTGTCGTGATAGCTGGAAGTTTTGTCTGAAAATAAGGCACAGAAGATCGGAAAACCGCTTCCAATGCCAAAAATCTTTTTGAAAAAACTATACGGATCAAGGTAAAATTTTTATATTGGACGAGGGTCAGAAATTATTGGATCGGCCCGGACAAGCGCCATGGTCCGGCCATGTGTCACCCAACCATTATCATCCAACAATAGAGAACAATATGTCATATTTAGAAGAATATTCGAAATCATTGCAACAGCCGGAAGCATTCTGGGGAGAAAAAGCAAAAGCGGTAGACTGGTTCACTTTTCCTGAGAAAGTGCTCACCAAAAACGAAAAGGGGTTGTACCGATGGTTCGAGGGTGGAAAGCTCAACACCAGCTATCTGTGCCTGGATTACCATGTCAACGACGGCCGGGGCGATCAGGATGCGCTGATCTATGACTCGCCGGTGACCGACACCATCAAAAAATTCACCTTTTCGGAACTGAGGGACCAGGTAGCCCTTTTTGCCGGGGTGCTTTCGGGGCTTGGCGTGACAAAGGGGGATACGGTGGTAGTCTACATGCCGTCGGTGCCCGAAGCGGTGATCGGCATGCTGGCCTGCGCACGGCTCGGGGCGGTCCACTCGGTCGTTTTCGGTGGATTCGCGCCGCACGAACTGGCCATCCGGATTGAGGACGCCAAGCCGAAGGTGATCCTTTCGGCTTCCTGTGGCATCGAGTTCCAGC
>RECX01000193.1 GCA_007693825.1 Balneolaceae bacterium | reverse complement strand
CAGTTTTTCCCCTTCAATGAATTCTTCCACGGCAATCTGGATTTTGCCCAGGATCGTGGTGGCATGCAATGAGCCATAGAGCTCAAAGAGATCCCGCAGCCGGTGTTCGTCATACTGCTCCATCCGGGGATTTCGGGCTTCTGTAAGTCCATCAGTGTAAAACAGAAGATTATCCCCCGGCTGCATATTGATGGAAAGCTGTTTGAGATGTTCTTTGAACACCCCGGTACTGGTCATCCCGAGCCCCAGGCCAGATGATCGCAATTCACTGACGGCATCTCTGGAAGCCTGATAAAGCAACGGTGGATTATGTCCGGCCCGGCACATTTTTACCGCGGTACCGTCACTTGGAAAGAATGCCGCACAGGCAGTTACAAAAGTCTTGTCTTTTTTCCCGGATTTGATGTAGTCATTCAGATGCAAAAACAGCTCTTTGGGATCCGGCTTGAGCTTTTCGATGATAAGATGAACCAGTGCCTGCAGCCGCACCATGTACAAGGATGCTGAAAGTCCCTTGCCGGATACATCCGCGATCACGTAATAGGTTCCATCATCCGTATTGATTACATCCACATAATCGCCACCGACCTCGCTGGCCGTACTGGCAAATGATGCAAACTCAAGATTTCCGTGCTTGATGTTGGATCCGGGCAGAAGGCTGATCTGGATGTCACGGGCCAGGTCAATTTCTTTCATGACGTCTGATTTTTCAAGCAGCTCCAGCAACAGCAGCAACACCAGTGTCAGGATGCCCAGGGGAAGCATGAGAGCGGCGACAGGTCCGCTCCACAAAAAATGAATGACAAAAGCAGCAAATGAAAAACCCAGTGCAAGCCTTCTGGCAGGGGTCAGCCTCAGCAAAAGGGAAGAGAGAAGCTTGAACACGCGAACGGGTGGTTGTTTCTTTTCTTTTTCACCCGGTTTTACTCCAACAGCGTCATAATACAACTCCATGAGTCGCCTGGAATCGTCCTGGAACTCCTTGCCGATACGTTCCGGAGTCATCCCCTTTGTATACTCGCGATAAAAGTTCCTCGTATTCTGGAACGCCTGACGGGTTTCGTTCTTTAAACTCATATAATAATCTGAAATAGGACCGGTTTTGTCCGATGGTGGAGCAGGTGTCGTGCACCAACCCTGATCTACCTTTGGGTATTCGTATTATAAAGAGAAAAGTTATATCAAAAATCGCTTATTTTGTAGTTCTTCTCCACGATTGAGGCCTGATTGTCCGGCCCGTAAAAATCAACTGATGCCGAAAATGTGTTCTTATGTCTGACAAACTCTTTCTTATTGATGGGACGGCACTGGCATACCGGTCCTATTTTGCCATGATCAACAGCAATCTGAGGAATGCAGAGGGTGTTCCGACAGGTGCCATATACGGTTTTGCCAATGCCCTGGTCAATCTGATGGAAAAGGAGGAACCGACACACCTGGCGGTGGCATGGGACACCCACGCCCCGACGTTCCGCCATGAAATGGATGAGAACTACAAGGCAAACCGGCCGCCGCAACCGGAAGATCTTCGGATATCCATACCGCTTATAAAGGAAATGGTGGAGCTGTTCGGGTTTTCGAATCTGGAAAAAGACGGCTATGAGGCGGACGATATCATTGGCACACTGGCCGTGCGTGCAAGAAAAGAACGGATTACCGTGATCATGGTTACACCGGACAAGGACTTCATGCAGCTGGTTGGTGATAATATATACATGTACAAACCCCTGAACCGGGGTAACGGTTTTGAGCTTATCGACAAGGATGGAGTGGTTGCCTACTTCGGCGTGGATCCGGAATCGGTTACGGATGTGCTGGCGCTGATCGGGGATACCTCTGACAACATACCGGGTGTTCCGGGCATCGGTAAAAAAGGGGCCGCAAAGATCATTCAGGAGTTTGGCTCTCTTGAAAAAGCGATTGAGGCGGCACCTGACATGAAAAACAAGCGGGCCCGGGAAGGTTTGACTCAAAACCGGGAACAGGCGCTGAAATCCAGGGAGATGATTGTCATCAATACCGATGTTCCGGATACCATCCGCTGGGAGGAGCTTCGCTGGGATGGCGTTCAGGCCGAAAGACTGATCACCTATTTCAAACGCATGCAATTTCGATCCCTGACTCGAAAAATTGCAAATGCAGAAGGAGGTATCCTTGGAAAGGTGAAGGAGAAGCTTCCGGAAACAGGGCAGGGATCCCTTTTCGACAATCCGGTTTCACCGCGTGCAGACCATAAAGACGCAAATAACCCTGGCGGAAGCTCCGGAAACGGTATCGCTTCCGGCAAGAATGGTCCGGACCGGGATGGAAAGGAAGAGGCTGACCAGCGCAGTGATGCATCAGGAAGCGGAACTGCTTCCGGGCTGGATGAACCTCCGGTTTATGTGATGCTCCAGCCGGACAAGGTCGCTTACCACACCGTAACAGACCTTGAGGCACTGGATGCGTGCATTTCAAAACTCAAAAAGAAAGAAGTATGGAGTTTCGACACCGAGACAACGTCAACGGATCCGCAGGACGCTGATTTGCTGGGCATCTCATTTTCCTGTGCCGAAGGCGAGGCGTGGTATGTGGTGGTCTCTGAATTCGAACAGGAAACGTTGAAAGATGCTCTCAACCGGCTATTTCAGGATGAAGAGTCCCGGAAGGTTGCGCACCATTTCAAATATGATTATCGCGTGCTCGCCAGGTATGGCATCAGGATCAACGGCCCTGCTTTTGATACCATGCTTGCCGCCTATCTGCTCGATGCCGGACAGAAGATGGATATGGATTCGCTCGCCAGGGGTTATCTCGGATACGAACCGGTTTCTATCGAGACGCTTATCGGGGAAAAGGGAAAAGACCAAGGGTCGATGCGCGATGTGCCTGTTGAAGAAATCACGCCCTATGCGTGTGAGGATGCCGATATCACATTGCGGCTCTATTTTGTGCTTGATAAGAAATTGCGTGAGCAGGGTCTTGATCCACTTGGAGAAGATATCGAGTTTCCACTGGCACGTGTGCTGGCCAATATGGAATCTGCAGGAATTAAAGTTGACCTGGATCTGCTCGCCTCATTTTCAGAAGAACTTGTCCGGGATATTGAGGGTGTGCGATCGCAAATTTTTGAAATGACCGGTGAGGAGTTCAATATCAATTCCACCCAACAGCTTGGAGTGGTCCTGTTTGAAAAAATGAAGCTGCCGTCGAAGAAAAAAACGGCAACAGGCAAGTATTCCACATCCGAGCAGGTGCTCTCTCAACTGGCCCCTGAATTTGAAATAGCCGGGAAAATTCTGGAGTATCGCGGTTTGAGCAAGTTGAAATCGACGTATGTGGATGCTCTGCCGCGGCTGGTCAACGAAACAACCGGACGCATCCACAGTACCTTCAACCAGCACATCACTGCAACAGGCCGGCTTTCATCGAATAATCCGAATTTGCAGAATATACCGGTGCGTACGGAACGGGGACGCGGTATCCGCAAAGCGTTTGTGGCAGAAAAGGGATACCGGTTGCTGGCTGCCGACTATTCCCAGATTGAGCTGCGCATTATTGCCTCCATGTCAGGTGATGCGGCGATGATAGAAGCGTTCCGGAACAATGAAGACATACACGCCCGCACAGCTGCCGAGATTTTCGGACTCAGCTCTATTGAGGAGGTGGATCGCGAACATCGGCGCAAAGCCAAAGAGGTAAATTTCGGTATTCCTTATGGCGTTAGTGCATTCGGACTGGCTCAGCGTCTCGGGGTTTCCAATGCCGAAGGGAGAAGCATTATTGATGCTTATTTCGAGCGCTTCCCGGCTATTCGCAAATTCATCAATGAGACCATCGACTTTGCACGGGACAATGGCTATGTGGAGACGCTCTCGGGCCGCAGGCGCTATATCCCTGATATCCACTCGGCAAATCAAAACATCCGTGGTTTTGCGGAGCGCACGGCAGTCAATATGCCGATACAGGGAACGGCCGCCGACCTGATCAAGATTGCCATGATCCGGATCGACAGGGAGCTTGCCTCCGGAAATTCCGGAACACGCATGCTCATGCAGGTGCATGACGAACTGGTATTTGAAGTGCCGGATGAAGAGCTTTCCCGGATTCCGGACCTCATCCGTGCCGCGATGGAGGAGGCCATGGAACTCGAGGTGCCGCTGAAAGTGGATACAGGCATTTCTCACAACTGGCTGGATGCGCACTGACCCGGTTGCGCTTTTACCCTTTACCTTTTTACCCTTTACCTTTTTACCCTTTACCGAAAGCTGATTCCGAATCCGGCTGTAACGACGGAATAATCGGCGTAGGTATAGTCCACGTTGAACGTTAGCAGCGGAAGGCTGATGCGTACGCCGGCCATGGCACGAAACCGGTTCGCTCCATCAAACGAGATGTCCACCGGATCGCTGAATGTTTTCAGTTCTCTTCGGAACTCACCATTACCTGCAGGTGCCACAGAATAGTATGGGAAATCCCCTTCAACGCTGACATTGGTTTTGGATCCTTCAATACCGATTCCTCCATAGACCGAGAGAATCGGCAGTGATTTGCCTGCAATGAGGTTGAGTGTCCACGCATCGGTGCTGAAAACGATTTTCTGGTCGTCCCAGTCGGCTGGATCTGCCTCGTTCGCATCACTGGAAATAAAATCGCCCTGTGGTGAAAAATCGAAGGGTCGCGCATTGAGGCCGGCACTCGTACCAAAGGAGGTGTATCCACCCATAATGGAAAACGTCACAGGCAGGAGGGCTCCGCCGGGCAGCCACTGATTCAGTTCGTGCTTGATGCCAAGGCCATAGAGGTAGATTTCCCCGTAGTCAAGGAATGAAAAGGGCGGGATAAAGCGGACCATCAGATCTGTGTCCATTGGCAGTCCTACGCCGGCCTGTATCATCGGGGTCATGATATATCTGAAACCGGTGCCGGGAGGCATTTCGAAATCGGCAAGGACGAGATCTTGCCCGTCAGGCACCTCGTAGACATACTGGAGCCGGACATCTGTGCTGGAGCTTCCGCTGAATGTGGGTGTGGGGACTGGACCTTCCTGGACTGGCCGCAGGTAGTTCAGGCCAATTTCATCCACCATGAAAAATCGATCCACATCAGGCACTACCGCGGCGGAAAAGTTGATTTTTACATGAAAACCGAGGAGGCCGTGGGTGCGGGCCCGGTCTACCCAGCCGGTGTTGACCCCGGCTCCGAAACCGCTGGCAAAGGGTTGCAGATATTCGGAAAACAGAAGCTCGGCATCACCGACTGCGTCTGCTCCGACATTTAGAAAGTCTCCCAGGTCGCCAAGCTGACCATACGCTCTGTTGGAGGGGACGGCGACGCAGACGAGTAGTGTACATGCAATGAGGAAGGAGGAAAAAGGATTTGCAGCGTATTTCACCATGACAGCACCTTTTGCATTGGGGTTAGGGGTACGAAGATGATAAAGCGTAGTGATGATTGAGAAAAAGTAATGTTTTTTTCGGATAATCCCATCATCAGATTTACCGCCGGTTGTTTTGAATCTCACTCTTGTCCGGTTTCGATACTTTCCAGAATGTTCAGATAGCTTTTGTATCTGGACACAGGCACGTTGCCATCTTCAACGGCTGTTAGCACAGCGCAGTCCGGTTCATGGCGATGAGTACAATTATAAAAACGACAGGATTCGCGATGCGTCCTCATTTCAGGAAAGAAGAGGGACAGTTCATAGGGTTCCAGGTCAACCAGGCCAAATTCACGGATACCGGGAGTGTCCACGACGTAAGTGTCTTCGCTGAGCCGGATAAGCTGGGCATAGGTCGTGGTGTGTTTGCCCTTGTTGGAGGAACGGCTGATATCACCGGTTTTGAGTTGCAGTCCGGGTGACAGGGCATTGAGCAGGCTGGTTTTTCCGGTACCGGAATGGCCGGAAAAAACGGAAATTTTCCCTTTTAATGCCGTGCTCAGTTTTTTTATGGATGTCCGGTCATGGATGCTGGTCTTGAGAAAGTCATACCCGATTTCCCGATAGAGGGTTTCAATCTGTTCCAGTTTTTCCTGGTCCTTGCTGCTTTTCTGCAGGTCCGTCTTGTTGATGATGACAAGCGCCGGGATTTCCCATGCCTCGCACGTAACAAGAAGACGGTCGATGAATCCGGTTTTGAAGATGGGTTCACGCAGTGACTGCACGATGAGCACCAGGTCCACGTTGGTAGCCAGCAACTGTATGCCACGTCGTCCATGTGTGGCTTTTCGCACCAGCTTGTTTTTGCGCTCACCGATACGGTTGATGACCCCGGTCCCGTCTTTTTCAAGAGTTACATCTACATTATCACCTACAGCAACAGGGTTGACAATCTGTTCTTCACTGAGCCTGAACTTGCCGGGGAGCCTGCAGGATACGCTCTCACCGTTATCCAACAGCACCTGATACCAGCTTCCCGTAGCTTTGGTGATCAGGCCCTTCATGCAACAACCTGGTGACTTCTGGTGGAAGTGAAGATGACCGGATTCATCATATCTCTCGCAAGGTCATTTTAGTTGGCGGAAACGTGATCGGGGGAATCTTCCGGCATCTTGTCACGTTTGCTGCCATCGGATTTGCTTGCGTATTTGACCTCGGGTTCAGCTACGGGCTCTTTTTCAAGTATAAGATCCAGTAACGGTTCCATTCGGTCAAGATACCGGAACTCGATTCCCTGAATGACGTCTTTTTCAATCTCTTCGACATCCTTTTCATTCCGTGTGGGAAGAATCACGGTTTTGATGCCGGCGCGTTTGGCGGCAAGGGTTTTTTCCTTGATGCCGCCAACCGGAAGAACGGATCCTCTGAGTGTGATCTCCCCGGTCATGGCCACGGTGCTCTTCACCTTTCTCTGGGTGAATATGGATGATATGGCCGCAAGCAGGGAAAGGCCCGCCGAGGGGCCGTCCTTGGGCACTGAACCGGCGGGCACGTGGATGTGCAGATCCCATTCGTTAAAGGCCGAGTCGGGAATGGAAAGCTCCATGGAGCGGGATTTCAGGTAACTGAGTGCCAGCATGGCGGATTCTTTCATGACATCCCCCAATTGTCCGGTTATGTGCAGCTTGCCGGAACCCCTGGAAACGCTGGCTTCGATGAAAAGGATATCGCCGCCATAGGGCGTCCAGGCCAGTCCGGTCGATACTCCGGGGACCGTGGTCCGTTCCGCGACATCCGAGAAAAATTTCCTGCTGCCAAGATGTTTCTCGATGTCGTCGACACCGATGGATGCCTTGCTGATCTCGTCGGAAGCCACTTTGCTGGCTATGGCGCGGGCCAGGGAACCGATTTCCCTCTCCAGGTTCCTGACACCCGATTCACGTGTATAGCCGTCGATAACCTTTTCCACGGCTTTGTCGGAGATCCGTAATTGGGATTTTTCCAGCCCGTTTTCTTTTATCTGCTTGGGAATGAGGTATTTTTTTGCAATCTGAAGCTTTTCTTCGAGGGTATATCCACTCAGATAGATCATCTCCATGCGATCGCGCAGGGCAGGAGGGATGGTGTCCGTGTTGTTGGCTGTGGCGATGAAAAGTACCTTGGAAAGGTCGTATTCCACTTCAAGGTAGTTGTCGTAGAACGTGTAATTTTGTTCCGGATCCAGTACTTCGAGCAGGGCGGAAGTCGGGTCTCCCCGGAAATTCATGCCCACCTTGTCAATTTCATCGAGCATCATCAACGGATTGCTGGTCCCGGCTTTTTTGATACTCTGGATGATACGTCCCGGAAGGGCTCCGATGTAGGTTCGCCTGTGACCGCGAATCTCTGCCTCGTCCTGAAGTCCACCTACGCTGAAACGTTGAAACTCACGGTCCATGGCCCTGGCGATAGATCGTCCGAGCGAGGTCTTTCCCACGCCGGGAGGCCCGTAAAAGCACAAAATAGGTGCCTTCATGTCTGCTTTGAGCTTCAGGACCGCCAGGTATTCGACGATTCTTTTCTTGACTTTTTCAAGTCCGTAGTGGTCCTCATCCAGGATTTTCCTGGCCCGTTTCAGGTCGAGTTTGTCTTTGGAGTAGTGGTTCCAGGGGAGGTCTACCAGCCATTCGACATAGTTGTAAATAACACCGTGATTGGGAGCATTGGCGGGAGTCCGCTCCAGCCGGTCCAGTTCTTTGTCCAGGACATTCTGAACGTGCTCGGGAAACGATTTATCCTTCGCCTTGGCGCGAAGCTTGTTTACATCCTCGAGTTCACTGTCCTCTCCCAGTTCTTCCTGAATGGCTTTGAGCTGTTGGCGCAGATAGAAATCTTTCTGCTGCTTGTCAATATCGGTTTTGACCTTTGAACGGATTTCCTCGCTGAGATTGAGTACCTGCATCTCCTTCTTCAGGTAGTTCATCACCTTGTCCATCTTTTCGGAGAAGGTTTTGATCTCCAGAAGGCTCTGTTTTTCATCCAGGCTGACATTCAGGTTGGAACTGATGAAGTTCAGCAGGAAGGTCGGGCTGTTGATGTTGTTGATGGCAATACCGGCTTCCGACGGGATATTCGGGGAGAGATTGACAATCTGTATTGCTGTCTCCTTGATGGATCTCAGGGCGGCATCCAGCTCCACGCCGGACACGTCCTGATTGTAGATGAAGGGCCTGATCTTTGCGATATAGTAGGGGTCGAACTGCGTGAACTCGTCAATTTCAAAGACGCTTTTCCCCTGGATCACAATACTTTTGCTGCCATCGGGCATTTTGATAAGCTTGAGGATCTGTGCGACAGTCCCTACATGGTACAGCTCGTCCGGCGCGGGGTCTTCCTGGTCCTGTTTCTTTTGCGTGACGATGCCGATGATTTTGTCCGTTTCGTACGCTTTTTTAACGAGTTCCAGCGAGCGGTCCCGTCCAACAGTTATCGGAATGACAACACCGGGATATAAAACCGTGTTCTTGAGCGGAAGGATCGGAAGCTGATCCGGTATATCGGATTCCGTCATCCGTTTTTCTTCTTCCTCTGACAACAGGGGTATGGCTTGTTCGAAATCATCAAATTCGCCTTCTGACAATTTCTTTTTGAGCGATTTCAGGTCACTGTATATAGGCATGTATCTTATGCTCTGATTTTTAGTTTTTCAGCCTGGCATCCGTACCGTGTAAAGTATTCCACAATGCACTGAGATGCCAATGTTATTAGGCTTTTGATAACGTTTTTTTTTAACACAACATTCTGCTTTCATCAAAGAAAGAAGAATGCTCTATCAGTGAGTGAACATATTTCACGATGTCTGCTTCTTGTTCAACGTTGCATATATAGGGCAACTACCAGGCCGTATTTATATCCAGGTACAATTCGGCAGGCAAAGCGTCAAAATGGCAGTAAAAAAGAAGTTGGAAGCCGGTCAGGTATCCAGTCTCATGATCCATGACAAACAGGCAGAATGGAAGTGGCATTTCAGGTTAAAATCGAACCTGAAGTGACAATGCGGAGATGCTGTTGACGTGCCACTGTGAGGCTTCTCCCTCTGTGTGGAACAGGCGAACGGCTCCGGCTGCCCGTACGGTACCAAAATCCAGCCCGGCTCCGGCTCCCACGGCCAGGTTTCTATCGGGGTTCAGCTGGATGCTTCCCATGAGCGGAAGATACGGAATCAGGCGGATTTCCGAGCCGACCGATATGCGCCACCCATCCGTGCGGAAATCAGGCGAATTGAAACGGTAATTCAGGTCGATCATCGATGTGAACCAGTCATATTGCAGAGCAGAACCGACATGCAGTTCGGTGGGAAGCTGTACAAAAAACGGGGAATCATCGACAAGGCCGAGATTGTCCAGAACCGAGTCTTCCGCGCTGTCGTCATTAATATATCGGAGCAGCTCA
Organism: Balneolaceae bacterium; assembly: GCA_007693825.1. Lineage (GTDB taxonomy): Bacteria > Bacteroidota > Rhodothermia > Balneolales > Natronogracilivirgulaceae > SKNL01. The sequence goes on along the minus strand of RECX01000193.1, from coordinate 24,065 downwards.
CCTGGTTTTCCCTCGAAACGAGCACTGTTCCCGGGTATTTCGGGGTACGTCCGGATAATCATTTGCGTGTACCATTCACCGGGGCTGCCGGCATACCGGATGGCACCCAGATCCGTAAGTGCAACGCTGAAACGCAGGGATTTTTTGAGCGGTTCCTCGCTGTGAGGGGATAGTGAAATATCATCTCCCAACGGGATGATGTAGGTTAATCCCGCGTCCAGGCCAATACCCAGGCCGCTTGTACTCAGGTTGGATGAGGGGGAAAGATGCTCACGGAAGGCTTGTTGGGCATTGCCCGACGAAATCAGCGATTCAAGATACCTGTTCATGTTGCCTGCCGTCAGGACTTCCAATTCACCAGTGTTCTGCCAGCCGTCATCGATGAGTTCGTATTCAGAGCGATAGCGGATCTGGGAGTACATCCCTCCGAAAAGGACCTTCGGGGCCAGGCCTATGTACAGCGTGTTGAGTCCGGAATGCCATTGATTGAGCATCGTCACTTCCCGTGCCATGGCAAAAGAGACTTCGTGATACACCTGGTAGTTTTCGTTTACAAAACGCACGAAAGGGGTTTCCGGATCATCCCCGGCGCTGCCGCCGTCATACCAGTTGCGATTCATCTCAAACGACGTAATCCCTCTTGAACGCAATGCAACAGAGCGGGCATGCTGATTCCCGGACCAGGTATATCCAACCGGGATTATTTCATAGGATTGTGTCTGATGGTAGCGGTCGGACCCATGAAACATGCCATCACGTTCGCTATCAGTGATCACACCAGGCGAATAGAGGTCGTCCGGGACAAAGTAGGAGCGGACGTTGCCGGGCAGGTTGCCGGTGTTCCGAACGGGCACGCCCGTGCCGTGATGAACCCCGCCGAAGCCCCATGTGATCTGATGCCTCCGGTGATCCTCGCGGATCATCAGATTGGCCGGATTGTTGAAGTGCGCGGAAAGCCCAGAACTGTAGGCCACTCCGCCTCCCAGCGCCACCTGGTTCGGAGTGGCTATCATCTGGGCGCGGACCATTTCACCGGCCGTCATGGCCAGGATGATGTGACACAAAAAAAGGATTATTGGCCTGATAAACATGGATGAACCCCGGCTCACTGGAAGCCGAAAATAATATTGTCATGTAACCACGCAGATGCGTCCAAAGGTACAAGAAAAAAACTACGCAACCAATGCACAAGGGGTGGGTGACAGGACAATCGTTTCTCGCTGGATTAAAGGTATGTACTTATGTAATATGAAACGAGTGGATCATGGCGATTGGTGTACGGATACTGCATGGATAACCAACGGTCATGGTTGCGATTATTTGAATCAAATCGGAGAAAATGCAATGCAACGACAGGGATTGACATTGGGTACCTATAAAAACATCAGGATCGGCCTCGATTACAGCTGGTTTGTCATGTTCGTTCTGGTTGTATTCATGCTGGCCAGATATTTCTTCCCGCAGAATTATGAGGACATGGCCGCCTTGGAGGCGTGGTCACTCAGCGTGCTGACGGCATTGCTGTTTTTTCTGTCCATACTCCTGCATGAATTCGCCCATGCGCTTGCAGCGAGAAATCGGAACGTGGAGATCTCGGAAATCATCCTGTTCATCTTCGGCGGCCTCGCAAAAATGAAAAAGGAACCTGAACGTGCGCGGGACGAATTTGTGATAGCCGGAGCCGGACCATTGTGCAGTTTCATTCTTGGCCTGCTGTTCCTTGGTTTATCGTTTCTTCTGGAGCCGTTTATCCGCGAAGGGCTGCACGGGGTGTTCTGGTATATCGGCTACATCAACATCCTGCTGGTGATCTTCAATTTGGTGCCGGGCTTTCCGCTTGATGGCGGACGGATGCTGCGTGCCGCCATCTGGCATTACAGCGGCAATCTTCGCAAATCAACCCGGATCGTCAGTAACATGGGTCAGATTTTTGCCTTTGTTTTGATGTTCGTCGGGGTACTGGTGATTTTCGGCGGCGGCCTTATTGTTGGAATTGTCTGGATATTCGTCGGCATGTTTCTGCTTCAATCGGCCAAAAGCGGTTACTACATGGTTGCCATGAGGGAGGGACTGTCCGGAATTCCGGTAGGCAAGATCATGACCACCAATCCTTCTACGGTACATCCGAATGTAAGCCTCAAAAACCTGGTGGATGAATATTTCTTTAAAAACAGGTTTTCCTGTTTTCCCGTGATGAGAAATGACGAATTTGTCGGGCTGGTGGAGATCAATCAGGTCAAGGCCGTTGACCGCGATCAATGGGAGTTCACACGCGTCTCCGACGTTATGACCCCCCGTGACGCATTGCGGACCGTGAAACCGGACACCGACGCCTACGATGTGCTTATGCAGATGATCGATGCCGGCAGCGGGCGTTTGCCGGTCCTTGAAAACGGCGAGCTGGTTGGCATCATCTCCAGAAAAGACATCATGCAATTTGTGGAATTCCGTGAGGCACTGGGAACCTGAACATCCCGGTCCTGAAGACGGACAGGCAATGTCACCCAATGACCGTGAGATTGGCAAGCCGGGCCACCAGTTTTTTCTGCCCGGCGTTTTTAAAGAATACCGTCAAGCGGGTATTCTCGCCCTGTCCTTCGCATTGCAGGATTTTACCGGCCCCGAATTTCGGGTGGATAACGGCCATGCCCGGCCGCCACGCACCACCTTCGGATTCCGGTTCGTATTCGATTCGCGTGCCGCTGCCGGAATCATCTTTACTGCCTGATTCCGGAAAATCTATCTGATTGCTGCCAAAATCATGCCCGTCAGCTTCGGCCCCGCTGGCATCGGCGCGACCCGTACCCATACTGCCGCGTTTCCAGCCCGGGGATGCATCATTCCTTTTCTCATCCGGGTGATCATAGGAGATATAGGTGCTTCGGTGTCCGGGTCTTCCGGAACCGCTCTGCCGGATTGTGGCACCGGTTTCTGTCCGGACCACGGACGCATCCACCTCATCCAGGAATCGCGATCGTCTCATTTCGACCTGCTCGCCGAACCGGAAACGGTTTTTCGCAAAACTGAAACAGAGATGCTTTTCAGCACGTGTAATGGCGACGTAGAACAGGCGCCTCTCCTCCTCAATATCCACTTCCTCGCCAACTCTGCCTCCAATGGGGAAGAGCTCCTCTTCCAGCCCCGTAATGAACACGATCGGAAACTCAAGCCCTTTGGATCCGTGAACAGTCATGAGCGTCACGGCGGGTTCACTGGGATCATGGGCATCCAGGTCCGTCACCAGGCTGATCTCCTGTAAAAAGGTGCTCAGGGTCGGTTGATTGCTGCTTTTTTCAAAGTAGGAGATGGCATTGAGCAGCTCCATCACATTCTGCCGCCGCATCAGGGAATCATGGGAATGTTCTTCAATGAACTGGCGCACGTAGCCGGACTCATCCAGCAGGAACCGCACCGTGTCGGTGATCCCGGTCCCGTCGAGTTTTTCCCTGGTGCGGTTAAGCAGGTCCACGAACTCACGTATTCTGGGTATGGCCGGCTTGTAGACTCCGGTCGATTCCACATCGCAAATCACATCCCAAAGTGATTTATCCTCCGAACGGGCGATACCCATGAGAATGGACAGCGTTTTCTCGCCAACGCCGCGGGCGGGTTCGTTGACTACACGCAGCACGGCCTCATCATCATGCGGATTCACGAGCAGACGCAGGTAAGCTGTTACATCCTTGATTTCCTTTCTCTGATAGAAAGAGATGCCGCCGACCAGCTGGTAGGGGATACCGCGACGCCGGAAGGCATCCTCGAGCACCCTGCTTTGATAGTTGGTCCGGTACAGCACGGCAAAATCACGGTAGGAGAGGTTTCCGCGAAGTTTTCTCTCCTCAACAGTACGGACGATGCGGTTCGCCTCATCGCGTTCATCGTAATTCTCCAGGACGGTGATCGCTTCTCCCTGGTCGTTGTGGGTCCACAGTGTCTTTTCCAGGCGAGATTTGTTCTTCTTGATCACGGAATCGGCGCATTTCAGGATGGCTTTGGTCGAGCGGTAGTTCTGCTCAAGCGGTATTTGAACGGAATCGGGATAATCTTCCCGGAAATTCAGGATGTTGGTGATGTCGGCTCCCCGGAAAGAATAGATGCTCTGCGAGTCATCGCCCACCACGCAGATGTTCTTGTGTCCCTCAGCCAGAAGTTTGGTCGCCCGGTACTGTGCGTGGTTGGTGTCCTGGTATTCGTCGATCAGGATATAGCGAAAATGTTCCTGGTATTTCCGGAGGATGTCGGGGTGCTGCTCGAACAGCTCGATAGGCTTGATGAGCAGGTCGTCGAAATCCATGGCGTTGTTCTTTTTGCAACGCTCCAGGTAGCGCTGGTAGACCTGCGCGGCAATATCGTCCAGTGAGCTCTGGACGAACTGGTCCCGAAACATTTCGGGACCGATCATCTGGTTTTTGGCATTGCTGATTACAAAACGCACGTTTCGAGGCTTGACCTCGCGTGGATTTATGTTCAGTTCCTGCAGGATGGTTTTGATGACCCGGTCGCTGTCGACGGTGTCATAGATGGTGAAATCGCGGGTAAATCCCAGATGTTCGGCCTCGATGCGCAGGATGCGGGAGAAAATGGAGTGGAAGGTTCCCATCCAGAGCCGGTTGGCCTGTTCGCCAATAAGGGCCGCAATACGTTCCTGCATTTCCCGCGCCGCCTTGTTGGTGAAAGTAAGGGCGAGGATCTGATTGGGATATGCCTTTTTCTGGTAGAGCAGGTTGGCAATGCGGTATGTCAGCACGCGGGTTTTGCCACTGCCTGCCCCGGCGATGATGAGGAGCGGGCCATCGGTGTGCAGCACGGCCTCTCGCTGGCGTTCGTTTACATCTTTGGCAAACGGGGGCATGGATGGTCCTGATTCCGCATCATCATTCTTTAATACAAATGTGGGCATAACGTACTGGGAGATAACGGCCTTATTTCAGAAGCAAATGCTTCTTTTTTGATTCACGGGGATCGGTACCTGTCGACACGGCTATCCTTCGAGATCGGCAAGTATGGTTTTCATTTTTTCCAGGTTCACTTGCGCATCGCTCTGCTTGTTGCGCTCATTCTGCACAACCTGGTCTGGCGCATTATCCAGGAACTTTCTGTTCGACAGTTTCTTATCAACGGCCGTGAGGAAAGATTTCAGGCGTGCGATTTCCTTGCGGACCCTCACTTTTTCTTTCTCAAAATCGACAAGACCGGAGAGGGGAACAAACAGCTGATGGCCGTTGACCACATCCGAGGCACTGGCCCTGGGCCGTTCCGCGTCCATATCCACCGTGAATTTGTTCATTCGGAGCATTTTGTCAAATACTGTCCGGCGCGCCGAGAGCATATCCTGCATTTCATCCGATGCCGGTTTGATGATGATATCCACATCCAGCTGGTCGGGCACCCGCATTTCCGAGCGGATGTTGCGGACCGAGGAGATCAGCTGCTGGATGGTACTGAAATGCCTGACGGAATCTTCGGAGGACAGTTCCGCGTTATGTTCCGGCCAGCGGCTTACGATCAGGGCATCTGACGGCTCTCTTTTTCGGAGCCGCTGCCAAATCTCTTCGGTGATGAAGGGCATGAAAGGATGCAGAAGGGCGAGGAGTGTCTCAAAATGGATGACCGCTCTCCCGGCAACATTGCTATCCATGGATGTTCCGTACTCGGGTTTGATCAATTCGAGATACCAGTCGCAGAAGTCATCCCAAACCAGGGAGTAGATCTTGAGCAGGGCCTCATTGAGTCGGTACCGGGAGAGGTCGTCGTCAACGGCTTCAATGGTCTGCTGGATGCGGCTCATCATCCATTGGTCATGCAGGGGCAGGGCCGCCGTTTCTTCTTTGTCCCACGGCCACGATTTGGCGTAATCGGCATCTGGATCAAGATGCATGTTAAGGAACCGGTACGCGTTCCAGAGTTTATTCGCGAAGTTGCGGCCCATTTCAAACTTGGTGGGATCCAGTTTGATATCCTGTCCCTGTGCACAAAGGATGATGAGGCAGTAGCGGACGGCATCGGCCCCGTACTGGTCGATCATCTCAAGCGGATCGATGCCGTTGTTCAGGCTCTTGCTCATTTTACGGCCCAGCTTGTCCTTGACGATCCCTGTCATGAAGACGTCACGGAAGGGGGCCTTGCCCGTGAAATGAATACCGCCCATGAGCATCCGGCTGACCCAGAAAAAGAGGATATCGTATCCGGATACCAGAACGGAAGTGGGGTAGAAATAGTCAAAATCCCGTGTCTTGTCCGGCCATCCCAGTGTGGAGAAAGGCCAGAGCCAGGAAGAGAACCAGGTGTCGAGCACATCGGGATCCTGTACCATGCCTTTGTGTGGCTGGTCTATGCTGACAATGTAGTTGCGGCTGGTATCAATGGAACCGTCTTCTTTGGTATGGTACCAGACGGGGATCCGGTGTCCCCACCAGAGTTGGCGGGAGATGACCCAGTCACGGATGTTTTCCATCCAGCGGAAAAATTCGTTTTCCCAGCGCCCCGGGTAAAAGGAGAACTCGCCGTTACGGCTGGCCTGCATGGCTTTTTCGGCCAGGGGTTTCATTTTGACGAACCACTGATCCGAGAGAAGCGGCTCGATGATGGCTTTGCTGCGGCTGGATATGCCGATCTGGTTTACATAATCTTCGACCTTGACAAGAAGCCCTTCGGACTCCAGGTCCTTGACGATGGCTTCCCGGGCAACGAAACGGTCCATGCCGTTGTATCTGCCTGAGGCCTCGTTGAGGGTTCCGTCCTTGTTGATGATATTCAGGGTGGGCAGCGAATGGCGCCGGCCAATCTCGAAGTCATTCTCGTCGTGTGCCGGAGTGACTTTGAGCGCCCCGCTGCCGTAATCCATTTTTACATAGTCATCGGCGATTATGGGCACTTTGCGGCCGGTAGTCGGGATCCAGGTATGTCCGCCGACAAGTTTTTTGTAGCGCTCGTCATCGGGGTGTACGCTCACGGCCGTGTCGGCGGGAATGGTCTCCGGGCGGGTCGTGGCTATGGTGATATGCGTGAGTCCGGATGCTGCCGCTGTCTCCTCATCCAGTGGATAGGAAACGTGCCACATATGTCCTTTGCGCTCAACGTGTTCGACCTCTTCATCTGATATGGCTGTCATGTCGACCGGACACCAGTTGACCAGGTAATATCCTTTATAGATCAATCCTTCGTCATGCAGGCGGATGAAGGTTTGCTGCACGGCGCGGGAGAGTCCCTCGTCCATGGTGAACCGTTCCCTGCTCCAGTCGCAGCTTACGCCCAGCTTGCTGTACTGGCGGGTGATGATCTCGCCATACTTCTCTTTCCAGTCCCACACTTTTTGAACAAATGCCTCGCGGCCGATGTCATGCCGGTTTTTCTTTTCCTTCTGCTTGAGTTCCCTTTCCACGACATTCTGGGTGGCGATTCCGGCGTGATCGGTGCCGGGGAGCCACAGGGCTTCATAGCCCTGCATGCGTTTGAGACGCGTCAGCGCGTCCTGAACAGCTCCCTGCAAGGCGTGTCCCATGTGCAGTGCCCCGGTGACATTTGGAGGGGGCATCATGATGGTAAACGGCTCTTTTCCGGAATCGGTACGGGCTTGAAACATGCCGTGATTCATCCAGTAGTCATACCACTGGTCTTCGATGGCTTTCGGATCGTATTGCTTGGGTATTTCTTTTTCTTTCAGGTTTCCGCTGGACATATGCTGTGAATTGCGCTGAGGCTGGATTGTATTTACGGTCGTTCGCTGAGACTGATAATCGGTTAATCGGTACTGATAATCGGTTAATCGGTTTGAACATGGCATGGAATATGGATCAGCCATCCAGGCAGGCTGGTGTGCCGCCGGTGCTGCCTGCTACACTTTTCTTTTGAGAAGCACTCCGAAGTGTCCGTCGCAGTTGTGTACGTGGGGGAGGGTCTGATAGGATTTGCCATCATCGGCCAGCACTTCTTCCGGGAGGTAGTCTTCCAGGTTTTCCAGCTCGAAATTATCATATTCTTTCAGGAATGCCTGGATGCGCTCCATATTCTCTTCCGGCTCTATGGAGCATGTCGAGTAGACAAGGCGTCCGCCTCTTTTAACCATATTTGCAGCTGCATCAATAAGTTCATCCTGTTGACGTGTGAATTCTTCCAGCTCTGCTTCCGTGCGGCGCCAGCGCAGGTCCGCCCGCTTGGCAAGCACGCCGGTCCCGGAGCAGGGTGCGTCAAGGAGCACGGCATCCACCAGTTTGAAACGCTCGCTGGTTATATCGGCACGCTGCACTTTAACAATGTCGGCGCCGTAATTGGTGACATTTTCAGCGATCAGTGCGATTCTTTCGGAAGAGATATCGACGGCCGTGATGCTGCCTTTATTTTGCATCAGGTCACAGAGCATAATGGTTTTGGTCCCGGGTGCGGCACAGAGATCGTAAACGTCTTCGCCGGGTTGCGGATCCAGGATGGTGGCGGCGAATCCGGCGGCGATATCCTGAACCTGGGCAAATCCCTTTTGAAACCATCCTTTTGCACGAACTTTATGGAGGCCGCCTACTTTATAATAGCCGGGTAGCCAATCGCTTTCCTCAAAATCAATATCTGCCTTGCCGAGCCTGAGCTGGAAATTCCGGGCATTGGTTTTGATGCCATTGACGCGGAGGTAATAGGAAGGGTTCTGGTTGTTGTGTTGCATGAGCCGGAAGGCCTCGCGTTCGCCGAAACGTTCGACCCAGCGTTTAACAAGCCATTCAGGGTGTGAAAAGGTAGTGGCGATGAGCCTGGTGCGGTCTTCAAAATCGGGCCGGGGGAGATTGGGCATATCACGCTGGACCCGTCGAAGGATGGCGTTCATAAGGTCAGCGCTGCGTGAGCCCCCCAGTGTCTTGGCAAGTTCCACGGCTTCATTTACAGCGGCATAATCCGGCGTGCCGTCCATGAATAGCAGGTCATAAAGGCCAATGCGCAGGATATTCTTGAACTGGGGATTCATATCACCGACCGCGACAGCACTGTAGTGTGATATGAGAAAGTCCAGATAGCTTCTGCGGCGCAGAATTCCCTGAACGTATTCGTTTGCCTGCTGGCGGTCCTGCCCCTCCAGTTTATTAAGTATCCGGGAGTCCGTTTTATGGAACTCCTCAAAATGATTAAGTGCCTCAACACTTGCCTGACGAGCTGTAACAGTCTGTTCCAAAGCTTCTTTTTACTTGTTTTGGTTGGTATTCAAATTCTAAAAAAAGTACGGATTTTTTTCATAACAATTAAGCCGAGATGTCGCCTGTCCGGGGTCCGGTATTCCATCGGAGGTGAAAATCACACTGGGAGGGGGATTCCGGCTCAGCCAGTAGACAATACCCAGGAAAAAAACGAGCGAGCGGGTCAATTGGTGTTTTTCTTTTGCTCCGGTATTTGGTAATTTTGCGAAATTACCGTGCCGGGAGGTTCTGCGCGGTTCATTTACTGAAACTTTTAAAAAAATTCTTTGCTGATGAATAAAGGGAGCATAGCACAAATTATTGGACCTGTTGTGGATGTCGACTTTCCCGAGGGCAAACTTCCACCTATTCTCAACGCACTTAAGGTGGAGCGCGATGGTATGCAGGATCTCATTCTTGAAGTGGCTCAGCACCTGGGGGAAAACAGGGTGCGTACGGTTGCCATGGACTCCACGGACGGGCTTGTCCGAGAGACTCCTGTAGAAGATCTTGGCACAACCATTTCCATGCCCGTAGGCGAGGATATCAAAGGCCGGCTCTTCAATATCATAGGTGACACCATTGACGGTATTCCTCAGCCCGAAGGCAAAGAACGTTATCCGATCCATCGTCCGGCTCCCCCGTTCGAAGAATTGTCCACATCCACAGAGATGCTGGAAACAGGAATCAAGGTCATCGACCTGCTTTGTCCCTATGCAAAGGGCGGAAAAATCGGCCTGTTCGGCGGTGCCGGTGTCGGTAAAACGGTACTGATCCAGGAGCTTATCAACAACATAGCCAAGCAACATGGCGGACTTTCCGTTTTTGCCGGTGTGGGCGAGCGTACCCGTGAAGGAAATGACCTGCTTCGAGAATTTATCGAATCCGGTGTAATCAGCTACGGTGAGGAATTCAAAAAAGAGTTTGAGGAAAACGGAAACTGGGATCTGGACAAGGTGGATATGGAGGCGCTGAAGACCTCGCAGGCCACGCTGGTCTTCGGTCAGATGAACGAGCCGCCCGGTGCGCGTGCTCGTGTTGCCCTTTCCGGACTTACCGTTGCCGAATATTTCCGTGACAAGGTCAGCAAGGATATCCTGCTGTTCGTCGACAACATCTTCCGGTTCACGCAGGCCGGCTCAGAAGTATCTGCACTGCTGGGAAGGATGCCGTCGGCGGTGGGTTATCAGCCCACACTGGCATCCGAGATGGGTGACCTCCAGGAGCGCATTACGTCCACGAAAGACGGTTCCATCACTTCGGTACAGGCCATCTACGTCCCTGCCGACGACCTTACCGATCCGGCTCCGGCCACGACATTTTCCCACCTGGATGCGACCACCGTACTTTCCCGGCAGATTGCCTCATTGGGTATCTATCCGGCTGTGGATCCGCTCGATTCCACTTCGAGGATCCTGGACCCGCGTGCTATCGGACAGGATCACTATGATGCGGCTCAAAGTGTCAAGGAGCTTCTCCAGCGTTACAAAGAGCTTCAGGATATCATCGCCATCCTCGGCATGGATGAACTTTCTGACGAGGACAAGCTGACCGTGGCGCGGGCAAGGCGTGTACAGCGCTTCCTGAGCCAGCCTTTCTTTGTCGCCTCCCAGTTTACGGGACTGGACGGCAAGTTTGTCAAAATAGAGGATACCATCAAGGGCTTCCGCAAAATTGTCGAAGGGGAACTGGATCATCTCCCGGAAAGCGCGTTTTTCCTTGTGGGCGGCATAGAGGAAGCCATTGAGCGTGGTGAAAAAATGCTCAAGGAAGAGTAGTAATCCCTGAATCGTGCTGAACCGCACTCATCTGTAACGTCATTTCTATGAAATGTCCATGACTGAACAGTAGCATTGACACAGGCGTATGATTATAATCGTCATGGACATTCTATGTGACCTTATGAATCGAAAAATTATAAACAGATGAACCGAAGGTCACGAAGTGCTATGGCCATGACGGCAACCCTTCACACAGGAGCATGATTATAATCGTCATGGACATTCTATCTGACCTATTGAATCAAAAAAATATAAAAAGATGAAAGCTCACATATTAACTCCGAGGGGTCCCGTTTTTGAAGGGGTTGTCGAGGGTATCAGGTTGCCGGGTGTCGAGGGTGGATTTGAAGTGCTCAAAGATCACTCGCCCCTTGTTTCCATCCTGGATATCGGCAAGCTGGTTGTCCGTGTTCCTGACAAGCCTGAGCAGAGTTATGCAATCAGCGGCGGGTTTACTGAAATAAAGGACAACAATGTGATAGTGATGGCTGAGGAGGCTATCCCGTCCGATCAGATTGACACCGGGACGGAACGTGCAAGAAAGTCGGAGCTGGAGACGGAACTCAAGAAGTACAAAATATTTACAGATGAGCACAAGCGGACCCACCGGGAACTTCGTATCGTCAAGAACCGCCTGAAGGTCGCAGGGATCTGATTTCCGCTCAAGCCTCATTGGGCTGATACAAAATCGGAGGATACACAGCCGGGTGGAACGCATGCTATGCATGTTGCTATGCCATGTCACCAGCTGATGCGACTTGGGCGTGTTGGTTCGGCGTCACGTTCTTCCGGCGCCTGTTCCATCACAAATCCCTGTGGCTGTTCAAACGCATCCCTGCTCCATGGGACATTTGGATCGTTGGCACAGCTCTGAATAAACTGACCGACAATAGGCAATGCCGTACGAGCACCCTGACCGACCTGTGTTCCCTGCGGGAAGATGATGCGCCGGTCCTCTCCGCCAACCCATGCACCGGCCACCAGGTGCGGCATCATTGCCACAAACCAGTTGTCGGCACTGTTCTGCGTAGTTCCGGTTTTTCCGGCGATATCCTGGCTGATGTTAAACATCCAGTTCATCCGGTTGCCGGTACCGACCCAGCCCTGTCCGCCCCGGATGACTCCACGCAACATGTCAATCATCATGTAAGCGATCTCCGGACTGATTACTTCCTGCTGGTTATCGGAGCGGAATTCCTGAAGCACGTTTCCTTCGGCATCCTCAATGCGCGTTACGGCATAGGGTTCAATATGTACACCCATATTGGCAAACGTGGTGTAGGCACTGGTCAGCTCAAGCAGGCTGGAGTGGGCGGTTCCAAGGGCAATGGCCGGATTGGTGGCAATAGGTGTCCGGTTCATACCCATACGGCGGGCAAAATCAGCGATTTTCTGTCCGGCAGGGGCCAGGTCTTCCAAACGGTTGGTGCCGGGGGCGCCGGCAAGTTCGGGCAGCAGGCGGACGGTTACATTGTTAAGGCTCCTTCCAATGGCTTCCCTTAGTGTAATCATTTCGGGGCCGCTGGGTATGACCGGATCCCTTGGCGACCACCGGTCGCCACTGACATCAAAAAAGTTGACCGGGTATTTCGAGAATGTATGATAAGGCCGGTATCCGTTGTCAATGGCCACTGCGTAAACAAAGGGTTTGAACGTGGATCCGGTCTGCCGGCGCAGCTGGTGCACATTGTCACGCTGAATGGAGCTGTAGTCCGATCCGCCGACCCATGCCAGTATGTTTCCATTGGAAGGGTCTATGGCAACAAAACCTGCTTCAAGCCGCGCGCGGGCATGTTTTACGGAATCCACAAAGGCATCGTCCATTTTCAGCAAGTCCAGGATCTCTTCACGCGAACCGCGGCCTTCCCGCCGGTACTCTTCAAATCTTTCGGTCTCCTCCAGGAAGCTGTTCAGGAATCCGGGATATTGCGCCCACAGTTTATCCATGTACTGATTGCTTCCGGGGGAGGTCCATTCCTGTTCAAAACTGCGCTGGTGCCTTTCAAGCTGTTCTTTAAGAGCTTCTTCGGCAAAGCGTTGCATCCGCGAGTCAATGGTTGTGTGGATGACGAGCCCGTCGCGGTACAGGTCATAGCCGTTTTCATCGGCCCATCCCTGGATCTGCTGACGTACATACTGCCCGAAATATCGGCTTTCCCGTCCGGTGCGGAACGGAGGGTTGTAATCCAGTTCAAGCGGAGTGGCACGGTATTGTGCAAATTCATCCGGTGTGACGAACCCGTGGCGCAGCATCTGAGACATGACTACATTTCTTCGTTGCGTCGAGCGCTCGGCACGGGTGCGGGGGTTCAGGGCGGATACGGCCTGGAGGCTTCCGATAAGTGTGGCTGCCTCAGGCACCGTGAGATCGCTGGCCGGTTTGTTGAAATGGGTATGCGCCGCCGTTTCAATTCCGAAAGCGCTGTTGCTGAATTCCACGGTGTTCAGGTACATCTCAATGATCTCCTGTTTCGTGTAATTCTGTTCTATCTGGATCGCCGTAATGATTTCGCGGAGTTTGCGGGTTACACTGACCTCACGGCCGATGGACCGGTACAGGTTTCTTGCAAGCTGTTGCGAAATAGTTGAACCGCCCTGCGGGTTACCGCGCATCAGGTGATAGGGGATGGCCAGCGTTCGATACATATCAATTCCCCAGTGTGTGTAAAAACGATGGTCTTCGGTCGCTATGAGTGCGTCGATGACATTGGGGGATATATCCTGGTAGCGGATATAGGTACGGTTTTCCGTGAAATACTTGTCCAGGACCTGGCCGTCGCGGCTAAGGACAAAACTGGCGATATCGGTTTGGGGATTCTCCAGTTCTTCAATCGATGGAAGTCCCTGTGCCAGATAGAAAAAGGAAAAAAGGCCAATGATGAAACCTGTTATGATCACTCCGCCGAAAACACCCAATATATGACGCCATCCGATACCGGTATGAGAGCCGCGGGACGAGTACATGATCCGGTTTCGTTTCGGTGGCTGCATTCCTGTTATTTTGGAGTCTTCCCGGGAACTCATGGCAGAGTCTCTTCTTTTGCGGGCAATTTCCCGCCGGTATTCGGGATCGTTCAGATAGCGATCCATGTCCATATTTTCAAAATCCTTGCTTGTCATTGCCTATGTGTCCGCGTTGATGCTACGAGTGGCGAGCGTTTTGCTGTCCACATCCCATGTAACGAGTTCAAACGTCTTGTTTGCATACAGACCAAGTGTATAATCGGTACCGAAACATCCGCAGTTCATGCAGGTCAGACCGTTTTGTTCCCAGAGCAAGGGTTGATGGTGATGCCCGTAGACTATGGCCTGGATACGATCATCGGTCAAAACGCGGTTTCTGGCCCATGCATCCAGTATCACGTGTGTGTTGGGGTTCTTTTTTCTGTTACCTGATTTCCTGCTGAATCCGGAATAGAGCTGCATGCCCATCCAGCCAAAACGAGGTGGGAGCATTTTCCGGTACAAGGTTGTAAAGTACGAATTTCTGAGAAAACGGTGCATTGCGGGACGAGGCAGCTCCATTTCAGGATCTTTCAGTCCGTCGCCATGGAGGACCATAATGGATACGGTGGATTCTTCAATGATCCGGTATTCATGTTCCACATCAAAACCAATGCTGCGCAGATACCCGTTTGTCCAGTTGTCATGATTACCTGTCACAAACAGGGTATGACTATCTGTCTGCTTATGAAAATCGTGGAATCTCTGAAGAATGTTTTGTCCGAGCGGGGGCACCCTGTTTCCGGGGTATTCCATCCAGAAGTCGAAAAAGTCACCCAGTATGACGATTTCCAGTTCATACTCTTCGCAATAGTCGATTAACCGGATGAGATCATTCTCCAGAACCCGGTTTTTTTCAGCGGACCAGGCGGCAAGATGCACATCCGACATAAAGAGAAGAGGCCGGTTGGGCAGAATAAGGGTGCTATTTTTTTCTGTAGATGACAAAGCGTATGAATTCGGAAAAAGCGTCCCGTATTTCAGTCTCCGGAAACTCATTCAAAAGTATGAGTGCCTTTCCGGCATGTTCTTCCATCTTTCGGGCGGCATATTCAATGCCACCATTTTCCATCACAAAGTCCCGGATATAATCCACCTGTGCGGCGCTTTTTCCTTTTTTCCGGAATCGCCAGCGCATTTTTTTTTGTTCGATGAGTGAAGCGTTTCCAAGTGCGGCAATGAACGGCAGTGTGATTTTCCTTTCCAGGATATCATTGCCGGTGGTTTTGCCTGTTTTGCGATGGCTGTAGTCCAGCAGATCGTCGCGTATCTGAAACGCAATACCGATATGATGTCCGATTCCACGCATGCGTTCGCGAACGGATTCATCTGCCGATGCGCTGATGGCTCCACACTCACAGCAGGCTACCAGCAGGCTTCCCGTCTTTTCCGTTATGATCTGGTAGTACTTCTCCTCCGTCATGTTCTGGAGTTTGGAAGCCTTGAGCTGGCGCAGCTCCCCTTCGCTCATTCGTTTCACGGCAGTCGAGAGAACCTTCAGAAGTTCGAATTCATCCGAATCCACCGCTACCAGCAAACCTTTGGCAAGCAGAAAATCGCCAAACAGCACGCTCGCCTTGTTCTTCCAAACTTTGTTTATGCTGAGGAAGCCGCGGCGCTGGTCCGCGTCATCCACAACGTCATCATGGATCAGCGTGGCGGTATGCAGCAGTTCGATCATGGTAGCGGCCACAAAGGAGCGCTCGTTGATCCCGCCGCAGATTTTGGCGGCAAGCAGAACGAGGACAGGCCGCATCTGCTTGCCCTTCATGCGCATGAGGTAGCGGATGATCCGGTTCAGCAGGAAGACATCGGTATCAAGATGCTTCCGGAAGTGGACCTTGAATGTTTCCAGTTCGGAAGCGATCGGCTGCTGGATATCGTCCAGGGATCTTATGGGTGCTGTTTTATGGTCGATGATATCCTCTGTTGCTGCTTTGGTCATGCAAAAGTCGGGAATATTTTGAAATTATAATTTGGTATCTTTCGTCCGGATTGCTCCTGGCTCAGCCGGGCTAATGATATCTGGCTGTACATGTACGAGCCAATTTAGCAGTTTTTAACCACAAATCTTGAGAAAAAGACAGTGAAGAAAATCAAACGCATAGCCGTTTTCACCAGCGGTGGAGACGCCCCGGGGATGAATGCCGCTATACGGTCTTCCGTCCGGACGGCCACAAGTAACGGATTAGGTGTGATGGGCGTTCGTTTTGGTTATCAGGGCATGATCGACGACGATTTCATCGAGATGCACCATCACAGTGTCTCCAATATCCTCCAGCGGGGCGGCACCATTCTCAAATCGGCCCGTTCCAAAGAGTTCCGTACTTCGGAAGGGCGCAAAAAAGCCGTAGATAACCTGAAAAAACATGACATTGATGCCATTGTGGCTATTGGAGGCGATGGCACCTTTCGCGGTGCATCCGAACTCTATGAGGAATACGGGATACCGGTAGTGGGCGTACCCGGAACCATCGACAATGACCTCTACGGAACGGATGAAACCATCGGATACGACACAGCCCTGAACACGGCCATGGAAGCCATTGACAAGATACGGGATACGGCTGATGCCCATGACCGTTTGTTCCTTGTGGAGGTGATGGGACGTGAGGCTGGTTTCATTGCCCTGGAAACAGGTATTGCCACCGGAGCCGAACTCATCCTGCTGCCCGAAGCCGTAAAAAAACTGGATTACATCCGTGACACTTTGAAAGAAGTGTTCAAGGTTCAGCGAAGGAGCAGCCTGGTTGTGGTTGCTGAAGGCGATCAGTCAGGCGGTGCTCTGAGCCTGGCGGAAAAACTGAAAGATGACTTCGAAAAATACGAAATGCGCGTCAGCGTGCTCGGTCATCTGCAGCGCGGCGGTTCGCCCACCTCCCATGACCGGGTGCTTGCCAGCAGGCTTGGAGGCGCTGCCGTTGAAGCCCTCCTCAACGGGCACACAAGTGTCATGGCCGGCGTGGTCAACCATAAAAATACCTTGACGCCCATGCACAAAACCTGGTCTGAGAAAAAAAGCATCAATTTCGAGCTTCTTGAACTTGCAAAAGTAATACGTTAACAAATTTGAACATGATCACTATTGAAACAAAGCTGGCCCGCACTTTCCTGTCGGATGAAGAATATAATCTTGCCACAGGGGTTGTAAACGATTCGTCAGAGCAGCTGGACAAGCGCACGGGAAAAGGAACCGAATGGCTTGGCTGGCAGGACATCCTAAGGGAACCGAATGATGCGCTCCTTGAAAACATGGAATCCATCGGCAGGGAAATCCATAAAAACGCGGATGTGTTTATTGTTTGCGGGATAGGCGGGTCCTATCTCGGTGCGCGTGCGGTCATTGAGGCCTTGCGTCCCGGGTTTTCGGATCGCGGCCCGGAGATTATCTATGCCGGACATCACATATCCGGCAGTTACCTGCAGAGGCTGGTCGCTTATCTCGACAAGCCAAATGCTGATGGGTCGCCCAAGCAGGTTTATCTGAATGTCATTTCCAAGTCCGGAACCACCATGGAGACCGCCATTGCCTTCCGGGTATTCAGAAAGTGGATGCATGATCGCTATGGCGAAGATGCGGTGTCGCGCATTTTTTGCACCACCAGCAAAGATGGAGGGGCATTGAACAAGATCATCCAGGCCCATGGTTACCGCAAGTTCATTCTTCCGGATGATGTCGGCGGCAGGTTTTCGGTACTGACTCCGGTCGGACTGCTGCCCATAGCTGCAGCTGGCATTGATGTCAAAAGTCTTTTTTATGGTGCCGTAGACTGCTTCCGGAAACTGGAGGAAGACCGTGGCAATCTCCTGGATTATGTGAGCACACGATTTGCGCTTTACAAAAATGGGTACGCCATAGACCTCATTGCTTCCTTTGAGCCTTCGCTCGTCTCCATGGGCGGGTGGCTGCAGCAGCTTTACGGTGAAAGCGAAGGCAAAAACGGCAATGGACTGTTTCCCGCCGTTGCCCAGTACTCGACCGACCTGCACAGTCTCGGACAGATGGTCCAGGATGGAAAACGAAACATAATGGAGACGTTTCTTCACATCCAAAAACCGGAAACATCCCTGACGCTGTCCGCGGAATCCAGGGATTACGACGGCTTGAATTATCTTTCAGGTAAAACCATGGAAGAGGTCAATGAAAAAGCGTTTCAGGGGACCGTTCAGGCCCATGGGGAGGGGGGAGTACCAGTCTTCATTGCCAGGATCGATGAGCAGAACGCCGAATGTATCGGCCATGCCATTTACTATTTTGAGCTATCTACGGCCATTTTTGTCTATTCCCTGGGTGAGAATCCTTTTGATCAGCCGGGAGTGGAAGCATATAAAAAAGCCATGTACCGACTGCTTGGGAAAGGAGACTGATGACCATGTCGGAGAAAAAGAAATCGGACTTCTACTATTATGCCGTTGCCGGCAATATCGGGGCTGGAAAATCTTCCCTCACCACCTTGCTTGCTAAACACTACAAGTGGCGTGCCTATTACGAATCTGTGGATGACAATCCTTATCTGACGGACTTTTATGAAGATATGAGGCGGTGGAGCTTCAATCTGCAGGTCTATTTCCTATCCAGCCGGTTTCGCAGCCAGCAAGAGATTGTAAGCACCCGGGAGAGCTTTATCCAGGACCGCACCATTTACGAGGACGTTGAGATCTTTGCCAAGAACCTCTATCAGATGGGACTGATGAGCAAGCGTGATTTTGAAAACTACAGCAATCTGTTTCGGGAGATGGTTGCATTTCTTACACCACCTGACCTGCTCATCTATCTGCGTGCTGACGTGCCAACCCTGGTCCGGCAGATCCAGCAGCGTGGCAGAGACTACGAAAGCACCATCAGGATTGAATATCTCGAGCGGCTTAATACGTTATATGAGGAATGGATCAAGCGGTATCCGCATGAAAAACTGATCATTGATACGGACCATCTGGATTTTGTCAACAACAAGGAGGATTTGGGAAAGGTAATCGAAATCATAGAGCAAAGGAGATTTGGATTATTTTCATAGCGTTGTTTATGAGTGCATAATTTGTTAAATTTACCAGCTTTGTTACAAGTGCACAGACCAACATGATTTCCTTCCGATACAACGAGATACCCAAGGGGGTGTCAGATGAACTGCTTGAAGTTGATGCTGATGAGCTTGGTATCGAAGGCTCGGGCATAACCCGGGTCCTGGTACAGCTGAAGTTTAACAAGCAGGATGACAATCTCCGGATTCAGTGTCAGCTAAGTGTTTTCGCAACCCTGACCTGTGACCGCTCGCTCGATCGCTATGAAACCATGTTTGAAAGTACGTACGAAGTTGTTTTTCAGCATGATGTCCAAGATGAACGGGAGGAGCTCTCCGGGACGCTCCGAAAGCTGGATCCATCACGGAATGTCATTGATATCACCCGGGAATTGCGGGATACGGTACTGCTCAGTATCCCTGTTAAAAAACTTCATCCGAGATATATCGAGGATGGGGAAATCACGGAATTTGAAGCCAGTTTTGGTGACAAAGAAAAAGAATCGGGGCATGATCCCAGGTGGGACGCCCTTACGGAACTGAAACAAAAAATTCAAAAGAATTAAGTAACGGAATATGGCACATCCAAAAAGAAAAACTTCCAAGGCCAGAAGGGACAAAAGACGCGCAAATTACAAATTGGAGGAGCTAACCCTCACGGAGTGTCCCAATTGCGGAACGGTGCATCAGCGTCACCGCGCCTGCACGGCATGCGGATATTACAGGGGTCGCCAGGTGGTCAAGGCCGCCAGCGAAGTCTGAGTTCAAGCCGGTATCCAACAGTAATCCAATCCCAATTCACATACACCCACATGATGAAATAGCCATGACGGCTCCCTGTCACACAGAAGCATGATTATAACCGTCATGGATATTGCATGTGACGTCAGAAATAGGAACTATAAACACATGAAAATTGCCGTTGATGCCTTTGGCGGTGACCATTTTCCAGAAAATCCGGTACGCGGTGCCGTGCTTGCCGTCAGGGAAAATGACCGACTCGCCGTTATTCTTACTGGTCCGGAAGAAGAAATCAAAAAAGAACTTGCAAACCATGACTATCCAAAGGATCGCATCATACTTCAGGATGCTCCTGAAATCATAGGCATGGATGAGTCGCCGGCACAGGCTGTCCGCAATAAACCACATTCGTCCATAGTCGTTGGTCTTGGCATGCATCAGAAGGGTATGGTTGACGGTTTTGTGAGTGCCGGAAACACGGGGGCGCTCATGGCTGCCTCCGCTTTTATCCTTGGGAGGCTCGATGGGGTCATCCGGCCGACCATTGCTACATTTTATCCTACGGTCAAGGGTTTGGGGCTGATGATCGATGCCGGTGCAAACCTGGAAGTCAAGCCTGAAATGCTTTTCCAGTTCGGTGTTATGGGCAATATCTATGCACGTGACATGATGGGCATAGACACTCCGCGAATCGGATTGCTCAATGTGGGTGAGGAAAAGGAAAAAGGATCAGAGACGCTCAAAAAAGCCTATCAGCTTCTGCAGGCACTTCCCAATTTTGTTGGCAATATTGAGGGTCGTGACGTACTGGCCGGAAAGGCTGACGTGTTTGTCTGTGATGGAATAACCGGAAATATACTCCTCAAATTTGGTGAGTCGATCCCTGACGCGCTCAAAATGCTGCTCATGGGCGTTATAAAGAAACGCCAGCTGGACAAGGAACAGGTTGCCCTGGTGACATCCTTGCTTCAGGAAGCTTTTATGCCTTTTGACTACCAGCGGGTTGGCGGTGTTCCGTTCCTTGGTGTGAACGGGATCAGTATGGTGGGGCACGGGGGCAGCTCTCCGGAAGCCATAAAAAACATGATTCTCAATGCGGTCAGGATGGCCGAATCGGATATCAACAAAAAAATTATTGCATCTGTAGCGTGAATAATGGGGTTGGCGCCGTCCGTGTAACGCGGCAGTCAGATGCAGACATATGGACTGTATAACTTTTCTGTGGAATGAGTTCTGAAATTAAAGCAAAGATCTCTGCTGTGGGGCATTATTTGCCTGATTACGTCCTGACGAATCAGGAACTTGAGAAAATGGTCGACACCAACGACGAATGGATCCGCACAAGAACGGGTATCAGCGAACGCAGAATCCTCAAGGATCCTGATAAGGCTTCGGGTTTCATGGCAGCTGAAGCGGCACGTGAGATTTTGCGGCAGCGCAACCTGGATGCCTCGGAGATCGATGTCATCATTGTTGCCACGGTTACGCCGGATTACATGTTCCCGGCCACAGCATGCATTGCACAGAGTCTGATAGGCGCAAAAAACGCTTTCTGCTTCGATCTGTCTGCTGCCTGCTCGGGTTTTTTGTACGCCCTTGAGGTCGGGTCCAACTTGATCACTTCCGGACAGTACAGGAAGGTACTGGTTATCGGATCGGATAAAATGAGTTCCATTGTGGATTATACCGATCGTGCGACCTGTATCCTCTTTGGTGACGGCGCCGCCGGCGTATTGCTGGAGCCGGCGGATGACGAAAATGCCATTGTCGACAGCATCATGTATTCGGATGGGGATATGTCCAATACACTGATCCAGTTTGGCGGAGGAAGCCGCAACCCGGCAAGCCATGACACGGTAGATAAAAAAATGCACTATCTTTACCAGGAAGGCCGTCCTGTGTTCAAAAGGGCCACAGAAGGGATGGCCGACGTGTCCGTAGAGATCATGAAAAAAAACCAGTTGTCCGGCGATGATGTGGACTGGCTTGTACCGCATCAGGCCAACCTCAGGATTATTGATGCCACGGCGCGCAGAATGGAACTGGATCCTTCAAAAGTGATGATCAATATCGATAAATACGGTAATACCACGGCCGCAACGATCCCGCTTTGTCTGTATGACTGGAAGGACCGGCTCAATAAAGGTGACAAACTTGTTCTCTCGGCGTTCGGCGGCGGATACACCTGGGGCGCCATTTACCTCAAGTGGGCCATGTAACCATTTGTTCCCATGAAAAAAGCATACCTTTTTCCCGGACAGGGATCGCAAAAAACCGGAATGGGGCTGGATCATTACCGGTTCAACAGTGATTTCCGAAAACGCTGCGATGAGGCGAATGACATATTGGGCTTCCGGCTTACGGATATCATGTTCGAAGGACCGGAGGAATCGCTCACACAGACAAAATATACACAGCCGGCACTGTTTGTCCACGCTTTTTCCCTTTTCGAAATCCTGGGTCAGCGACCGGACATGGTTGCGGGACACAGTCTTGGCGAGTACACAGCCTTGGCGGCATCCGGCGTACTGCATTTTGAAGATGCACTAAGGGCTGTCAAGCGCCGGAGTGAGCTCATGCAGGATGCAGGAGAATCAGAACCCGGGGCAATGGCCGCCATCATCGGTCTTGATGACGACGTGGTGGAAAAGATCTGTGAAGAACTCTGTTCGGAGCCCGGTCATGTTGTCATTCCTGCCAATTACAACACGAAGGGTCAGCTTGTCATCTCCGGCCATATCCCGGCTGTGGATGAAGCCATGGACAAGCTTAAGGAGGCGGGTGCTAAAATCGTAAAAAAACTGCCGGTCAGCGGTGCTTTTCACTCACCCCTGATGTCCTCGGCCCGCGATGAACTCAATACCATTCTGGATACACTTGCGTTTCGGAAACCCGTTGCCGGTGTGTATTCAAATGTTACCGGAACCATCTCGCATGACCCGGATGTGATCAGAGAAAACCTCAAACAGCAATTGCTGAAGCCGGTTCGCTGGTCACAGACGCTGATCAGTATGCACCAGGACGGTGCAAAACATTTTGTGGAAGTCGGATCCGGCAATGTGCTGCAAGGGTTGGCAAAACGCACACTCAAGAATGTCGGAATTTCAGGATTTCAATAAGAACGCAGCAGATAACAACAGAAACCATGAATTTGGAAAAATTTGCTCTGAACGGTAAAACGGCACTTGTGACCGGCGGAAGTCGCGGAATAGGCAAAGCCATTGCACTTCAACTGGCTGATGCCGGAGCCGACGTGCTGATCACCTATGCCCGTTCCGCCGAAGCCGCAGAGGAAGTGGTCCGGCAAATTGAAGAAACGGGAAGGAAAGCGAAAGCGGTTCAGGCCGATGCGGTGGATTTCAACGAGGCGGAAAAAGTGGTTGCCATTGCCCAGAGTGAATTCAACGGGTTGGACATACTGGTGAACAATGCCGGCATAACCCGTGATACACTGATCATGCGTATGACGGAAGAGCAGTGGGACGATGTTATTCGCACCAACCTCAAAAGCGTCTTCAACTACTCAAAAGCGGTCATTCGTCCCATGATGAAAGCCCGTTCGGGATCCATCATCAACATCAGTTCCGTTGTCGGAATAGCCGGAAATGCAGGACAGACCAACTATTCTGCGTCCAAAGCCGGGATTATTGGTTTTTCAAAATCACTTGCCAGGGAGGTGGCCTCCAGGAATATCCGGGTGAATGTGATTGCACCGGGATACATATCCACGGAAATGACAGGAAAGCTTGATGAGAATATCCTCAAGAGCATTGAAGCGCAAATACCGCTGAAACGTGCCGGAGAACCTGATGAAGTAGCGCAAGCCGTGGTTTTTATGGCTTCGGATGCCGCTTCCTACCTCACCGGCGTCATACTGAACGTGGATGGAGGCATGGCAATGTAGCGTTGCTGTTCATGTTGATTTAACTGGAATCTATTTTTATTATAAAAGGCATTTAAGCGAGCCCATTGGTAAATTCCAAGAATCGCGAAATCAAAAAGATAACCCACAACAAACAGGTAATACATTATGTCGAAAGATATCGATGCAAAAGTAAAAGAAATCATCGTTGACAAACTCGGAGTCGATGAATCCGAAGTGAACAATGATGCCAACTTCACAAACGATCTGGGAGCAGATTCCCTTGATACGGTGGAACTTATCATGGAGTTCGAAAAGGAATTCGATATCAGTATCCCCGATGAAGATGCAGAAAACATTGCAACTGTCGGTGATGCCGTTGAATATCTGAAAGGAAAAATATCCTAACAGTCACCTTTATTTTATTTAATGTCTAAACGCAGAGTAGTAATTACCGGCATAGGGGCCCTTACACCTGTTGGTAAAGGTGCCCCCGAGTTTTGGA
>RECX01000177.1 GCA_007693825.1 Balneolaceae bacterium | reverse complement strand
CAGAGCGGGTCATCTTTTCGATGTAGGGTTTGATGAGCAGCGGAGACTCGGTCTGTCCGATGAAGATGTTGGCGGTGACACTCAGGGTTTCGGCGCCGGAGGTGCCCATCAGCTTGCGCATGGCTGTGGCCATGCCGCGGACAATGGCCTGCAGGATTCCGTAGTGGTAGAGAATAGTGGTTATGGAGGCAAAGAATACAATGGTGGGCAGCACCTGGAAAGCGAAGAAATGCCCCATGCTGCCTTCCATGCCGGGACTCAGGGCAAGATCACCAAATATGAACTGCGCGCCTTCGGTGGTGAAATCAAGAATCACAACAAAGAATGAGGAGACGAACCGGAACAGCTCCTTTGGCCATCCGAGCGGCGAGAAGAACGTTGCCATCTGTTCTCCTTTGAGGATAAAAATGCCCAGGGTGACCTGGAGGCCGACTCCGATGCCGACAAGCCGCCAGCTGATGTAGCGGCGGTTGTTGCTGAACAGCGTTGCCAGGCCGATAAGAAAGGCCATACCTATGATGCCTCTGATAAGATCTGTTAAATCCATAGTCAATTTACTCGTTTCGTTTGGCCGGTATTATTTTGGGAACCGGCATCAGATACCTTTCCTGTTAACTGTGATCGACCGGTTTGTTCTTGTCGGCCGGTTTGTTCATCTCGACCGGCTTATCCTTCCGGACCGGTTTGTGTTTCCCGGCCCCGACCGGCTTATCCTTCCGGAACTCGACCGGGTTACCTGCCGCGGCCGTTTTTTTTGGATCAGCCTCCTGCGCATACTGGTTGAAAGCAATGGTTTTTTTCCGTTTGGGAGCGTCGACCGGGGGGCGAAAACAGTGCCGGGCCCGTGGTTCGTAAGCTTCGGACTCACCTACGAGGATACGCTGGTCGCTTTCAACAACCCGCTGTGAGTAATTGGCGGGCATGCCGCTTTCGGCACAGATGGCATGCAGTTTGGTGACATATTCCGCAATGGCAAGTAATTCGGGCATGGGCTCGAACGGCTTGCCTTCGAAGTCCATGTCCAGCCCCGCTATGATCACGCGCTTTCCGCTGTTGGCCAGGGTGTTGGCCACATCGACCAGGCGGTTGTCAAAAAACTGTGCTTCGTCGATGCAAATCACCTCGGCATTACCGGTCATCAGTACGATCTGATCCGCAGTCGCGGCAACTATGCCGGGCAGGGCCGTGGCATTGTGCGAGACCACGTTTACCTCGTCGTAGCGCTTGTCAATTTCCGGCTTGACGATCACTACCCGCTGTCCGGCAAACTGGGCTCTTCTTGCCCTGCGGATAAGTTCCTCGGTCTTGCCGCTGAACATGCCACCACAGACAACCTCAATCCATCCAATGTTTTTAGATAATATGGTGGGTTCGCTGATCATATTCGTAACAGGCGCTGGTTAGGTTGCCGGATCATCCGGTCACTCCGCTTTCACGAGCGGTCATTGTTCCGGAAAGGGTGTGAACATACTCCGGGAATATCCCGGATTTTGCATATGTTGCGCAATATATCCGCCCGGCCATAAAAAGAAAAATGGAAAGTATAAAAAGATCAGGTTTCCCGTGGATAATGCAGTATGGCAGTAATGCAAGAAGTCAGCATTGCAGCATTGCAGCATTGCAGTATGGCAGTATGGCATATTGCAGTATGGCAGTTCATCCTTGCTGCAGACATGTCTTATATTCAAGGCCTTGAACGAATGTTTTGAAAACGGGGAGGCGCCATCCGTATCCAACAGGAAAAAAGCGTCACTTTTTTGATTTCATGTGTTTATAATTTTTTATTTAATAGGTCACATAGAATGTCCATGACGATTATATTCATGCTTCTGTGTGACGGATTGCCGTCATGGCCATTTCATTTACGAAAAACGCTATCAACCCCTATTTGAGTAATCCGACATGACTCTTGACCTTGCTACTCCGGCGCTTCTGTTTCCTGCGATATCCTTGCTGCTGCTAGCTTACACCAACCGTTTCCTGACACTTGCCACACTGATACGCACATTGCATGACCGTTACAAAAAAGAGGAGGATGTGATCCTGTTTTATCAGATAAAGAACCTGAGACTCCGTACGAGGCTTATCAGGGACATGCAGGTGCTGGGTGTGGTCAGTCTTTTTTTGTCGGCACTGTGCATGTTGCTGCTTTTCCAGGGGCTAATGACAGCGGCCAAATACACATTCGGTGCCAGCCTGCTGTTTCTTCTGGCTTCCCTGGCGCTGTCAATTTGGGAAATCCAGATATCGATCAGGGCGCTGAGCATTCAGCTGGGCGATATGGGATTGGACAGGCAGGAACAGGAAGGGGATGGGCCGTAAAAAAACGAAGCCCCAGGCATAGTCAATGCCCGGGGCTGTAAACTTAGAGGTCAATGTAGTTTATTGTGTCCTGTCCATGCAGTGCCTTTCGAAAACTGCACTTATTCTGATTACGGACAAGTTGCAATATTGTTGCATTTTTTTTTGAAAAATTATGATCCCCGTAACCAGTAACGGTGGATGTGGGCGGCGGCATCCGAAAAGGCGGCAATACAGGCCGGGAACGTTGGATCAGCTGGCCTGTCTCACGAAAAGCATGCCTTCCAGTCTTCTTGCCTGATCGGCAACCTGTGAGTCTTCGTATTCATTGAGGATGCGATTGACCAGCTGCGTTGCCCGTGCAATTTCATCCGCTTCCATGGCGGCCTGAGCGGCATTGAAGAGATTCTGCGGGGTAGTGGCTTCGTTGATATCCCACTCTGCGGCTTTTTGGAAAACATCGGCGGCCCGGCTGTATTCACCGAGGTTGGAAAGCACAACGGCATGGAATGAAATGGGACCGACACCAAGAATGCCACGAGGCGGATCAAACCGCTCGATATACCTGAGTGCGTCCTCGTAGTTTCCGAGTTCGGATTCAGCAACAGCGGCGTAGTAACGGGCCAGATTGCCTGCACTGGTGCGTCCGTAGTTGTTGATGATGTCAACCAGTCCGGTGCGCAGCACGTCATCATCTCCCCAGAGGGCTGTTTCAAATTCACCCTGCCGGAATGCCTGTTCGGCATAGACAAGCAGTTCCTGCGCTTCGGTTTCCTGGGCCTGTGAGTAGAGATAGTAGAAAATGCCGCCACCGACAACAGCGATAAAGGCTACGCCGGCTATGACTACAGCGGTCATGTTGCGCTTCAGGAAGCTGGTAAAGAGGTAATAACTGGTAAGGAGGGGATCCGTTTCTAGTTGTTCTTTGGTTAGTCGCTTGGCCATATCTGAGTTCTGAACCTGGTATAATAACGTGTATGTAAAAGTGAGGTAAATATATGACTGTTTTGGCAGATGACAAAATCAGGAGTTGCCGGCGGCAGGCAGCTCCAGCTGTCCGTGATGCAGGTTATAGACGGACGGGGCGATGCCGGCGATGCGGGGGTCATGGGTGATTATGATTATGGCTGTTTGCTCCTTTTCCCGGATGTCCATCATAACCGAAAGCAGTTTGTCGGTGTTGGCTTCATCCAGGTTTCCGGTAGGCTCATCGGCCATAATGATCTCGGGTTCGTTCATCAGTGCCCGGGCGACGGCAACCCGTTGCTGTTCTCCGCCGGAAAGTTCGGATGGGCGATGGTCCAGACGCTGCTTCAGGCCGGTTTCTTCCAGGAGGTACTCGGCCCGCTCGCGTATCTCAGCCATGGATTTTCCGGCGATGAGTCCGGGCATGAAGACGTTTTCGAGTGCCGTGAATTCGGGCAGCAGGTGATGGAACTGAAAGACAAAACCGATATTGCGGTTCCGGAAGCCGGCAAGAGCTTCGTCGTCCATTCGGGACAGGTCCGCGTCGCGGAAGCGGATCGTTCCCTTGTCGGGGCGGTCCAGTCCGCCAAGGATGTGAAGCAGCGTACTTTTGCCGGAGCCGCTGGCACCGACAATGGCGGTAAGGTCATGGCTGTTGACCCTTATGTCGACTCCCCTGAGCACATGCACAGGCTCTGCCTTGCCGGTGTAGCTCTTGTGGATGTTTTCTGCAGTCAACAGTGGATTTGCGGTAGTCACGATTCGGATCCGGTTTCAAATGCGGGAAATGTAACGGGAGCGATATGCAGGCATTTGCCCGTTTCGGGATCGATTTTGGTGAACAGGCCGCAAATGCGGTTATCACCGTTGGCCATTTTGTACTTGTGCGGGGTCTGGATCAGGAAGCGCTTGATGGCAGTTTCCTTGTCCATGCCGATTACCGAGTGGTACGGACCGGTCATGCCCACATCGGTTATATAGCCGGTTCCTTTTGGAAGCAGCCGGGCATCTGCTGTGGGGATATGCGTGTGGGTGCCCGCGATCACGGATACGTTACCGTCCACATGCCAGGCAAACGCCATTTTTTCGGCGGTGGCTTCGGCATGGAAATCAACAAAGATGATCGCTGTTTCTTCCCGGATCTTCCCGATTACCCATTCGGCGGCACGGAACGGATCATCAATGGGCTGCATGAAGGTCCGACCCTGAAGGTTCACCACCCCGATTTTGTGGGATGTTCCGGGCACCTCATAGACTCCGAAACCGAATCCGTGGGCACCTTTCGGGTAGTTCATGGGTCGCAGCAGACGCGGATCGGTTTTCATGTAGGGATAGATCTTCCACTTGGCGAAGCTGTGGTTTCCGCCGGTAAGTACATGGATGCCCATGCCGTAGAGGGCCCGTATGATCTCCTCGTTGATGCCCATGCCCTCGTGGGAATTTTCTGCATTGGCAATGACAAAATCTGCTTCGTATTTGCTGATCAGGGATGGGAGAAGTGTTTCCAGCAGGGAGAGACCCGGTGATCCGACGATATCGCCGATGAACAGGACCTTGATTGGTTTAGACATAGAAGCAGATGGAACGACCTGTGGCTTATGTAGGAAAAAAAAACGCTGATGAAGCAGGCACAAGACAAGCTACCGTCAATGACAGTGCGGGAATCCACTCGCACCGGGTCTGCCTTCCACTATTCACTCGGGGTGACATGAGGCCTGGCATTGCCGAACGAAGTTGAACACCCTTTTTTTTAAGTGTTGTGCTTGTTTATGTTAACCCTGCTTCAAAAGCGTTTAAAGAAACGATCTTTTATCAGGCTACCTAAATATCGGAATTTTCCTGTTCAATTTCATCCAAAATCTTGCGAAGTGATCCGTTGATATCGGAGAAAGCGGCTTTTTCATCCGAGGTCACACCGGGATTTTCACCTTCGTTGACCAAAAAGAGCTCCTCGGCAATACTGAGGCAGGCCAGGACCATGATGGTGGATTCGGACTGGTTGATGAGCGCTTTGCGGAAGTCATGGAATCGTTTATCCACATAACCGGCGATGTTGTACATGAGCTCCTCGTCGCCCTCATTGATCTTGAGGGGATACTGCTTGCCCAAAATGGTAACCTTGATTGATTTCATCGTCTGGTCGTTTCAGAGGAGAATGTGTTTTTCTGTTGGGTTACTTCCATGGCCCGGCTGATCCTTCACGGTCAAGGTGCTTGTCAATCCTTTCGATAAGGTCGATGATCTGCTGGCGCAGTATGCGTTTTCCATTATCATCCAGGGTGTCAAAAAGCGAGAGATCGGATGTTGGTGATGTTGCGGAGGAGTGCTGCCTGCGATCAGCGGTCGCTCCATCCTGTTCTGTACTGCCAACCGCCTCGATTGTCCGTTGCTGGTCCGTTTGTCTGCCGGCTTCGGCCAGTTTCCCGCGTAATTCCTTCAACTGGGAGCTGAAAGCAAGATTTTCCTCTTTAAGGCGCTGGTTTTCTTCTTTCAGGTCATTTACGCCTGACTGGATCCTGGTAAGCAGATCACGAAATTCCTTGTAATATGGCTGGTCGTGGTACGTCACAGTTTGTGCTCCGTTTAGAGTAACAAATAAGTTGTCGACTGCATACTTCCGGTCAAGAAAGGTGCTGCTGAATTGTTACTGCTTACTACGCAATATCAGAACCCGTATTCAGGAACGCAGCTCCACCGAAAACATGCTGCCGAGCTTCTTCAAAATTTTCTGAATGACGGGATCCACATCCTTTATGGTCAATGTCTTGGAATTATCCTGAAACGTCAGACGAAAAGCAATGCTTTTTTGATGTTTTTCAAGTGAACCGCCTTCGAAGACGTCAAAAACTTCAACATTGACGAGCTGTGTGCCGGCAGTTTGCTCCATGGCGGACATCATTTCTCCGGCGGCGATCTGTTTGTCTGCCACGAGTGCGAGGTCAAACTCGAAGCTCGGGAAACGGGAAACCGGCCTGTAGACGCTGCCGGCCGCCTGTCTGGCGATCTGCTCCAGCACTCCGATATTCAGTTCGGCTGAGAAGGCGGATGATTCCACCTCTGTATATTTTTTCCAGGTCTCGTCCACCTGAAAAAGAGTGCCGATTACGGTTTCGTTACTATTCCCACCACTATCCCCACTATTTCCGGCATCCCCACTATCACCGGTATCTCCACTATCCCCGGCATGTTCCGCAATCAGGTCAAGATGCGCTCCTGACTTTTTCCACCGGGTCTGGTCGAGGATGCCAAGCCGGGTGAGCACCGATTCCACCAGTGCTTTCAGGTCGAACAGATCGAAGGGTCTTGCCGGCACTTTCCAGTGCTCCGTATGGATATTTCCGGCAACGCCCATGTGCAGGTGTGTTGCTTCGTGAACACCTTCGATCCAGGTTCCGCCTTCACTGTCGCGGCGGAAAATATTGCCGATTTCAAAAAAGCGCACTCCGGCTGTCCCCCGGTTGAAGTTGTAGGCTGCTGAGCGCAGGAATCCGTACATGAGCTGCGTACGCAGCAGCGCCTGGTCTTTGGTGATCGGGTTGAGGGTGGGTACAACCACGTCCGGACCGCCAAGCGCATCCATAAACCTCTCGGGAAGGAGGCTGTTGGTGTAGATCTCTTTGAGGCCGGCGCTGACAGCCGCCTGGCGCACCTTCTCGCGGAACTGTTCGCCGAACGGGACAGGTTCCGGGTTGGCTATGGTGATGCGTTCCGGGTCCGGGATATTGTTGTAATCGTAGATACGCGCCACTTCCTCGATCAGGTCGATCTCGGTGGTGACATCCGGGCGGAACGTGGGCACGGTGCATTTCCACACGAGCGGGTCGGATGACTCCTCCCGGGTGGCGAACTCCAGACGGTTGAGGATCCCGGTGACGGTTTTCGGGGCTATGCTGGTTCCGAGCAGGTTGCCAAGGCGATCGTATCGCAAAGAAACCGTGAGCGGTTCCGTTTTTACAGGGTGTACATCGGAGATGCCTTCGATGGTGCCGCCGCACAGTTCAAGGATCAGTTCCGCGCAGCGAAGGGCGGCGTCTCTGGTAATGGACGGATCCACGCCGCGCTCAAAGCGGTAGGAGGAATCGGTCTGCAAGCCCAGCGCGCGGGATGTCTTCCGGATGCCAACCGGTTCGAACCAGGCCGACTCGATCAGCAGGTCGGTCGTTTCTTCGGATATTTCCGAATTGATCCCGCCCATGACGCCTGCCAGGGCGACCGGCTTCTCGCCGTCACAGATGAACAGGGACCCGGCGGGAACGGTGCGTTCGACATCATCAAGCGTAGTGAATTTCGTTGCACGGGGGAAGGAGCGTACATCGATCTTTGCCCCGGCCAGTTTCTCCAGGTCGAAAGCGTGCAGCGGCTGGCCCAGTTCATGAAGCACAAAATTGGTAATGTCGACCACATTGTTGAGGGGGCGCAGGCCGATGGATGCAAGATGCTTTTTGAGCCATTGGGGCGATTCGCCGATGGATATGCCGCGCATGATGATGCCCGCATACCGGTGGCATTTGTCCGTGTCCGTGATGCGGATGGTCTCTTCATCAAGCTGGCGGGTCACTTCGGGAAGCTCGTCCAGCGGCTTTTTGAGGGCTGCTCCGGTCACGGCGGCCAAATCCCGGGCTACACCCAGATGGCAGGTGGCATCCGGTCTGTTTGGCGTCAGTCCGATTTCAAAAACGAAATCCGGTGCTGAACCTGTCACGTGTGCGAAAGGTGTTCCCGGAGCGTAGCGGTCGTCCAGAACCATGATACCGCTGTGGTCATCACTCAAACCGAGTTCATCCTCTGCGCAGATCATGCCGGCAGACTTCTGTCCGCGGATTTTGGCCTTGCGGATCTTGAACGGCGAACCGTCCGGCAGCGGTGCGGGAAGCACGGAACCGACCGTTGCCACGGGCACTTTTTGTCCGGCTGCCACATTGGGCGCCCCGCAGACGATCTGTGATGGTTCTTCCTGACCGATATCCACCTTGCACACCACAAGCCGGTCTGCGTCGGGGTGCGGCTGCACATCCAGCACCTTGCCTACGACGATACCGTCAAACTGAGCGCCGGTCTGTTCCACTTCTTCGACTTCCAGTCCAGTGAGCGTGAGTTTTTCGGCCGCATCCTGCGGCGAAGGCATTTTCGTGAGATATCGTGATAACCAGTTGTAGGATACTTTCATCTGTTTATAATTTTTCGATTCATATGGTCAGATAGAATGTCCATGACGATTATAATCATGCTCCTGTGTGACGGAGAGCCGTCATGGCCATTTCATCGGAGTGGAAACAGATTAATACTCATTGCCGGTTTGCTGCAGCAGGCTCCGTCGCCGTGCGGTTTGCCGTACCGGGTTAATGGAAATAATGGTTTTCAGGGAAATTGATTCAGGAAGCGTACATCATTGTCGTAGAGCAGGCGGATGTCGTCAATTTCGTATCGCGACATGGTGATGCGCTCGACACCCATTCCAAAAGCAAAGCCGGTCCACACTTCCGGGTCAACGCCAACGGCTTCGAGGACGTTGGGGTGGACCATGCCCGCGCCCAGTATCTCCATCCACTGGCCGGGCCTGTTGCCGGTTTCCCACCAGATATCCATCTCCAGGCTGGGTTCGGTGAACGGGAAAAAAGACGGGCGGATACGATACTTCAGGTTCTTTCCGAACAGGTGTCCTGCAAAAGTGATAAGGGTGTGTTTCAGATCGGCCAGGCTGACGTTCCTGTCGACATAGAGGCCTTCCACCTGGTGGA
>RECX01000264.1 GCA_007693825.1 Balneolaceae bacterium | reverse complement strand
CTCCGGATCCTGCTGCTCCGGCTTCCGCACTCCCGGCCGCCCCGGCGGGTGAAGCGCTGTCTGTGCCGCGACCCACTGCGGCGGCGCCATCCGGGCCGGAGGGATGCACGCCCAGCTGATCGGCCAGGGTCTGGTTCACCTCTCCGATGTGCTGGTGTCCATACACCTTGTAGGCCTTTACATTTCCGAACCTGCTCGAAAAATGGGTGCCGGCCGACGGTGAAGCTCCGGACCCGGAAGAGCCGGTGATACCGGTCACATCGCAGGAGGAGACCAGTCCCGCCTTGGCAAAGGGAAGCAGGCCGAGCTGAATGGCGCTGGCAAAGCATCCCGGATTCGAAATGTGGTCGGCCATGCGGATGTCGTTGCGGTACCACTCCGTGAGGCCGTACACAAACCGGTCGATAAGTTCGGGGTGGGGATGGGTCCACCCGTACCATTTCTCGTAGGCCTTCGGGTCTTTGAGCCGGAAATCCGAGCTCATATCCACAATGCGCCCCTTGTATCCCGCATCGAAGAGCGTTTTTGCCGCTTCGGCCGATTTGCCGTGGGGAAGGCCCAGAAAAATCGCGTCCGATTGATCCGAAGCGAGTTCGTCGAAAGGCAGGATGGGCAGATCCACAAGACCCTCCATCCCCTTGTAGTGGCTGGAAAACGCGCTGCCGGCCGATTTGCTGCCGTAGAGGCGGGTCAGGTTCACATTCGGGTGGCCATGCAGGATGCGGATGGCCTCCATGCCGGTGTATCCGCTTGCTCCTGCAACCGAGACAGAAATGATGTCACTTATAGGATCACTCATAGGAACGGTTCCTTTTTGGTGGGTGCGGCAAAAGTGATATCGGCGACCATCTCCCCGAGTTTTTTCGGGTCGGCCACCGCATTGACGGCGCGGATGCCAAGGGTGTTCTGGATGAACTGGATGCCGACAAGGTTATCGGTGACCGGACCGGTGATGATGGATATGCCGCTTGTGTACCTTTTCCGGAAGAAGTGGTCGGCGGACCAGCATCCCATGAAGTCCTGCGCCGCAACCACGTGGGTGGGCGTGAACTGCATGAGCTCCTTGTCCATGAGCAGGCTGTCCACCCCGTACGCACCGATGATTCCGTCGCCGAATTCCAGGACAATGGCATCCGGATTGAATTCATTCAGATATTTGATAAGCCCCTTGGCCATCGGGAGGATGTTCTTTCCCGTTGTGGATACGAGTCCGGCCATGCCGAAGTGCGCCGAAGCAATGGCCCCGTTCTCTCTCATTTCCCGCGTATCGCGCATGAGCGAGGCGCCTGTCAGCTTGGCGGCGGCCACCTTGTAGCCTTTGGCGGTGAGCTGCCGGACGATCATCGTTGCCGCCATCGTCTTGCCGACATTCATGCAGGTCCCGGTCACGGCAATCAGCGGGACGCTTTCCGTGAGATTATAGGCCCATTCGATGGCAAAATCCTGGATGCAGGCGTGCTTGAAGATGCCCGGATCTTCTTCGCCTTCCACGATCATTACGGCGCCAAGCACCTCCACCCGCATGGCCGGTCCGTGATCGGGATGCGGCGACTGGCAACTACCGATGATACCCCCCATGTTCAAAATGTGCAGGATATCTCCTTTTTTGACAGACCGCGGAATGATACCGCTGTAACCCCGCAGCGCCTGCCGCTCGCCCAGCGCACCGACAACGATCTGATCTTTTCCATAGGGAATGATCACCCCTTCACTGGTTTCAAGCTTGTTATATCGATCCTTTGTGTCAAGCGTTTTTACCGCAACGAGATACCCTTCCTCTGCTACAATATTTGGAGCAATTTTCAACGCATGCTCCAGCTTTACGGAGGCCGAGCTGGAAGCAATGATATCCGCTTTTATTTCTGTAAGTCCCATATAGATTATAGTGCGTAAGCGCGTATTACCGTGTCTTTTTGTAGAGTTGCGTACGAATGCTGTACAGTTTGGAAAATGCGCGGGCTTCGTTGCCGTCCCATCCGCTTGACTCCTCGCCATATTTGGCAATATCGCTGTTCATGATGCTGTATGGGGAGGATGCTTTCAGCGGGAAAATAGTGCCGCGGCAGGCATAAATGGTGATATCGCCGGTGACTCTTGCCTGGGTGGAGTTGAAAAATGCCTCAATATCGCGCATCACCGGATCATAGTATTTCGCTTCGTGCAGCATGGCGCCGTACTGATCGCCCAGATGGTCTTTAAGCTGCCGCTGATCCTGGCTCAGAACCAGTTTTTCCAGTTCACTATGGGCCAGGTAGATGATGCGTGCCACGGGTGCTTCAAAGCCGATGCGCCCCTTGATACCCAGGATGGTATCCCCCAGATGCATGCCCATTCCGATTCCGTGATAACGGCCAAACTCCCGGAGCACGGAGAGCAGGGCGGCGGGATCCATCTGGTGTCCGTTGACGGCCACGGGGAGTCCGTTTGCAAAATCGAGCGTGATTTCTTCCGGTTCATCATCAAGCAGATGCGGCGGCTTGAGGTTGGGGAATGCTTCAAACGGAAGGGCCTGATCGCTCACAAGGGTTTCTGTGCCGCCGACACTGGTTCCCCAGATGCCGTCGTTGATCGAATATTCCGTGGTTTTTTGGGGGACATCAAACCCGCGCTCCTTCAGATAGGAGGTGGTAAATTCACGTGTCAGGCCATCGTCCCGGATCGGCGCAATGATCTCCGCCCCCTTAAGTCCGTTCAGCAGCGCCACATCGAACCGGATCTGGTCATTGCCGGCGCCGGTTGATCCGTGCGCAATACGGCTGGTACCCTGCTCCCGGGCATATTCCATGATCATCTCGGCCTGGATGTAGCGTTCGGCACCGACACACATGGGATAGGTACGGTCGCGAAGTACGTTTCCTTTTATCAGGTAGGAGAGGATCCGGTCATAAAGGGGCGGGAACCCGTCCACACAGGCAAACTCAGCCGCGCCAAGTTTCAGGGCGCGATCACGGATGGCCTCCTTTTCCGTCCGGGTCAACCCCACACAATCAACAATAACGGCATGTACATCCGTCTTGTATTTTTCTTTCAGGTAGGGGATACAAAAACTGGTATCGAGCCCACCGCTGTAGGCCAGTACTATCGGATTACTCATATTCTCACCCGTTTTGCCGCTCTGTTCCCATCCGGATTATCCCGGCTGAAAAATAAAACGACTGCAGCTTATGGTTCATGAAAATGGATATCTGTAAAAATAGGCAAAAAAAAAGCAGAACCCGCGAAGATCCTGCTTTTTAAACTCAATCAAATTCCGTTTAATCAGACACAATCTTCACACGCCCCGGCGATGAAACGACGGCGAAAGCGGCGACGGCGGTTGCTGGTCCTTAGGTGATATGAACTGCGGCTGATCATCATTCGAGTGAAGAACCGAATATTTTTGGTGAATGTCAATTGCCTGCATCGAATAAGATCGATATTTCAAAGTTTGTTTCTGCCAGGTCCATGGCTTTCCGTACGGTCCTCCGCTGAAGGCGCATGGCCTTGCCAAGAGGAATCGGCCGGATTCCAAACCGCGGGACAAGCCCGGCTGCCTGTCCGGGATCCTGCTTCAGTTCCTCCTTAAGCGCCAGGTAGTTCTCCGGCAGGCCGTTTTGCGGCGAGGTTTTCACAAGATATAAGGGAAATTCGGTGACCATGCACAGCGCATCCCGGTTCCGCCCGAGGTGATACTCCATCGAACTGCTGTGAAACAGGGCGGCCGTATCGGGATCGCCCTTTTCCAGAAAAAATTTTCGCATGGCAGTCCCTTTCGGGGTGGATGTGAACCCGGGCCCCATGTAGTTGAAGCCCTTGTCTCCGCCGCGGTCATGGTCGTGCGGCAGCAACCCCTCTTTCCGCATCATGCTGTCAAAACTCCGCCGCCAGGTCCGGGTTCGCTTCTCCCACTCATCGTTTATGAGCAACAGGTATCCCTCTGAAAACTGCATCCCGTGCAGGCTGAAATGGAGGTGGGCCGGCGCTTCGCGCTCCCAGAAACCGACTGCGGCGCGATTTTCCGGACGCATGGCGGGATAGCCAAATTCCACGTCCCTGCCGGGAAGCTCCCTTTTCATACCGGCGAGGAAGGGCGTCAGCTCCGGCCAGCGGGTGATCCAGGAGGCATTGGCGGCATCACCGTCGGGATTCACATGCGGGATGATCAGCAGCCGAAACCGTCCAAAAAGCTCCTGAAAACGCTCCGGATGATCCATTATTTCCAGTATCAGCCGGTAGAGCGTATTGGGTCCAACAGGTTCGTCGGCATGCGCCCCGGCGACAAGGCTTACGATGATTTGTCCCTTCCCGAATACGAATCCAAGGATCGGCTCCCCCGACTCACTGCTGCCAATTTTGTGGGTGGATGGATTCGGCCTCCGGCTTTTCAATTCTTTCAGAAAGCGACTGTACAGCCACATATTGTCAGAAATCGTCTTCATCACCTTCGAATTCAGAAATCGTCATCATCACCTTCGAATTTCGCTTTTCTCCGTTCTTCCTCCATACGGCGGAAGTAGTCTTTGGCGGCGCGGTACACACGCGGCGAGAGCAGCAGCGTGGCGGTCATGGTAGGAATGGCCATCATGGCGTACATCCCGTCGATCAGGCTGATGACGGCCGTGATGGATGCGACAGAGCCCAGCACAATGGAGAAAATGTAGAAGTAGTTGTAGTAGTGCTGCCGCTCCGCCCCGATGATGAATCCAAGACACTTTGTGCCGTAATAGGAGTAGGTAAACATGGTGGTGATACTGAAAATGACCACACAGAATATCAGGATGTAAACACCAATGGACGGGATCGCTGCATCAAACGCCTGCGCGGTAAGGGTTACGCCATCGGCATCGCTGGTGGTCCAGACACCGGTCATGAGAATGGCCAGGGCGGTCATGGTGCAGATGATGATGGTATCGATGACAGGCTCGATCATGGCAACGAGTCCGGCCCGGACCGGTTCGTTGGTCCGGGCGGCGCCATGCATCATTGCCTCGGTGCCGATTCCGGCTTCATTGGAAAAGGCGGCACGCCGGATACCAGTGATAATGACCACGCCCACGGCGCCTCCGGCTACGGCATTGCCCGTGAAGGCGTCGGTGACGATAAGGTTCAGGTAGTAGGGTACATCCGCAAAGTTACTGATGATGATATAAACGACGGATATTACGTATACCAGCACCATGAGCGGCACCAGGCTTGAGGCCACCTGACCGATGCGTTTGATGCCGCCAAGCACGACAAGGGATACGAGAAACACGATGATGAGACCAACAGTCAGGTCGCCCCAGAAATGTGCTTCGGCGGTGACGATACCGGCCGGAATCATTACTTCGTCCCGGATGATCTGGGTAAGCTGATTGGCCTGGAACATGGGCATGCATCCAATCAGTCCGGCGAGTGAAAAGAAGATGGCCAGCGGCTTCCATTTTTTCCCGAGCCCCTCCACGATGTAGTACATCGGACCGCCCTGAATCTTGCCGCTGCTGTCCTTGCCCCGGTACATGACGGCCAGGGTACAGGTGAAAAATTTGGTGGCCATTCCGACGATGGCGCTCATCCACATCCAGAAAAGCGCGCCGGGTCCGCCCATGGTGATTGCGATGGCCACACCGCCGATATTTCCCATGCCCACGGTGGCGGCGAGGGCTCCGGAAAGCGCCTGGAACAGGGTGATATCGCCCTGTGCGTTCGGATCCTCGTATTTTCCTGTCAGCACCTGGAGTCCGTGGCCAAAGTGCCGGTAGGGCACAAAACGGGAGTAGATCAGGAAATAGAGTCCACCGCCGAGCAGCAGCGCCAGTAGCGGCATCCCCCATGCCGTATCCGCGAAAGTGACCGCGAGATATTCAAACCATTCGAGAAAAGTAGTCATAAACCTTGGTTAATTTGAATGGGCTTAGTATACGTATTGATCGGCTTCCGAGCAAAAAAGGAACGCAAATGCAGGTGCGGACGTGATTAATATATCCGAAAAACCGGAATAACCAGACTTTTTTTGGTCGATTATTTTGCAGATAATGATGTGTTGGAAGCTGTTTGCAGAAAACGGCAAGTGCTGCCGGCTTTGTGGCTAATGCTGCCGGCTTGGCGGGCGCCATTCCGGCCAAAACGACACTTGCTGTTGCCGTAAACCATAAACCCAAACCCGGAAAATCCAGACCCATGATCTACGAATTCCTGAATGCGCGTCCCGAATTTGATGAAAGCTGTTTTGTTGCTCCCAGTGCGGATGTGATCGGTGATGTGCGGATGGGCCGGGAGTCCAGTATCTGGTTCCAGGCTGCCGTCAGGGCCGATGTGAACTACATTGATATCGGCGACCGGACCAATATCCAGGACAACTGCTGCGTGCACGTCACCAATGAAACGGCCCCCACCCGGATCGGCAGCCAGGTGACGATCGGACACGGAGCGGTTATTCACGGCTGCACCATCCACGACCGGGTGCTGGTGGGCATCCAGTCGGTCATCCTTGACCATGCCGTCATCGAGCCCGATTGCATGATCGCGGCCGGCAGCCTGGTGCCTCCGGGCAAGACGATGCCATCGGGCTTCCTGTGCATGGGATCGCCCGCCAAGCCGGTGCGCCGCCTCACGGATGAGGAAATCGCTTCGCTGATCACCGCATCCGACAATTACGTTACCTACCTCCGGGCCTACCAGCAGAAAGACACCTACGAAAAGAATCCGTTCTATAGCCGGTGATGCCGGTATTTTTCAAAGTTCGTATATTGGCGCAATATGCCGCTTCGCTGGTATCCTGATATCTTTTAAAAAGCTGCCGGCAAGGCAGGAAATCCCGGCATAATCCGTTGCGACACCCCTGAACACGTTGCGATACCCCTGAACACGTTGCAATACCCCTGAGCTGCAATACCCCTGAGCTGCAATACCCCTGAACATCCTTCCGGAAGAAAAACAAATCCCAGAACCGTTTTGCCAGCGTTCCTGTCCCGACATCTAAGCAAGATCATCATTGGCGTATCGCTGATTTTTCTGCTGGTTGGATTGTATTATGCCGACTATCTGATCAAACCGGTCGTATACTCCATTCCCTATCTGGTCTACTCGGTGATCTTCCTGTGGACCGGCTTCCTTTTCTACAGTATCTGCTGGGGCAAGGTGCTTGGATCGGAATACCGGGATATTCGCAATCGCACCATCATGGCCAGTGCCGGACTGACCATCTTCGGCAAATATATCCCCGGCCGGCTCTGGATACTCCTGGGACGGTCTGCCTATGTCGAAAAGCACAGCGGACACGAACTCGGGCCGCTTTCCCTTCTCTCTTTCAAGGAGCAGATCATCAGCATCTGGGTGGGCTTTTTCCTGGGGCTTATCGGTTACAACCTGGCGGGAAACTTTTCCATCGGAGGAATCACGGGCATGGCCATCTGGCTGATCGCAACGCCCCTTATCCTCAGCAACCTGCTGCCGGGCATCATCAACCGCCTGATGGCAAAACTGATGAAGCGGGAGGTGAACATAACGCCCCTCGACTGGCACATGGTCCGGCGGGTGGTCCCCTACAGCATCCTGAACTGGGGCATATGGGCGGCCGGATTCTATTTCCTGGTCCAGGCGCTGGTCCCCCATGATGTGCCGCTGCTGACCGGGCTCTGTTTCCCCCTGGCGGCGAATATCGGGATTCTGGCGTTTTTTGCACCCGGCGGCATCGGCATCCGTGAAACCATGATCGTCATCTATCTCAACCAGATGGGCATAAGCGTCGGCGAAGCGACCACCATCGCCCTGGCCTCCCGGCTCTGGTTCCTGTTTGGCGAAGCGTTTCTGTTCGTCGTCGGCAACGCGGCGCATGTGCTGCGCTCCTGGTGGAGGCCGATTATTGAATGATTTTTTGCGACAGCAGTCCCGACTGGAATAACTCCCTATCCCGATGAGTGGCATCTACATCCATATCCCTTTTTGCAAGCAGGCCTGTTCCTATTGCGATTTCTATTTTGTGACACGGGACAGGCTGATACCGGAATTTGTGGATGCGCTTGTACACGAGATCACGGCCGTGCCGGCTGGCGACGGTTCCCCTTTTCCGGGGGATGCGGTCCGGACGCTCTACCTCGGCGGCGGCACGCCTTCGCGGCTCCCGCTTTCACAGTTGGAGCGCATTTTCGATGCCCTGCACCGGCATTTTGACTTGTCCGGCCTTACCGAATGCACGGCGGAGATGAACCCGGAAGACGTCACGGCGGAACTGCTTGCGGGACTTCGCGGCCTGGGCGTTACCCGGCTCAGCATGGGCATCCAGTCCTTCCAGCCGGAGCTTCTGGAGTTCATGCACCGCGCCCACTCGGCACCCGAGGCGCACCGGGCCCTGGAGAGCGTCGTCCGTGCCGGGTTCACCAGTTTCAGCGTGGATCTGATCTACGGTTGTCCGGGTCAAACCGAGGCTCAGTTGCAGGACGATCTGGATCAGCTGCTCGCCTATGATCCACCGCACCTGTCCGCCTACTCCCTGACCATTGAGCCGCGCACCCGTCTCGGAAAGCAGGCGGAACTGGGCCGGCTGAAACCGGCCGATGATGAGACGGTTGTCCGGCAGTCCCGGCTGATCCGCGATGTGCTGGGCGCAAACGGTATCCACCAGTACGAAATAAGCAATTATGCACGGCACGGTCATGAGGCAGAGCACAATTCGGCGTACTGGTGTCACGAAAACTACCTGGGAATGGGTCCGGCCGCCCATTCTTTTTACTGGCCGGGAGCGGGGGAGCAGCGAACGGGGCTCAAAGGGCTGCGGCGAGCGGGGCTGACAGGAGGTCGTCGAACGGGGCTGGAAGGAGGTCGTCGAACGGGGCTGGAAGGGGAGCAGCGCACGGGTATAAAGAGGATACAGGAAGTTGAAGCGCTGGCCTTGCGCTGGTATCAGCCGGCCGATATCCACGCTTATGGACGCCTGGTGCGTTCGGACAGTTATCGGACATGGCTGGATCGTGTCCTGAGCGGGGCGCAAGGATACCCATCCGGTGAAACATCGGCAACGGTCTCCGGCTGTCCGGCCTCCCCGGAAGCAAAACTCCCGGCAGACTCCGGGTTTTCAGCGGCATTCACGGTTCCCCCCGATGGCCTCAAAACCGAACAGCTTTCCCTGCAAACCCTTGCCGATGAGCGCA
>RECX01000196.1 GCA_007693825.1 Balneolaceae bacterium | reverse complement strand
TCATCATCCCGGAGCTCTTCCGTAGGCGCGCAGGACGCCAGCAGCAGAACCGTCATCAGGAACGGTATGAAAAGAAAACGGCAGTGTTGCAGCATGGATATCTCGAATCGTTACGGGTGTTAAGATCAGAAATCGGTCAGGCAAAATGATCAGCAGTCAGATCGGGTAATCAAATCAGGCAAGCTAATCAACTCGGGCAATCAGGTTCCGACGGGGTGCCAGGTGGTTTTGAACTCCTGGAAGTCGATGATGTAATACGGGGACTGGGCATCATCCTTCATCCAGTCGGTTCCTTCGTAAAAGTGTACCCTCTTAACGTTGAGATGCGCGTTTTCCTGTATGACTTTTTTCTGTTCGGGATCATCGGCAGCGAACAGTACGGCGTTGACATCCATGTGACCGGCCAGATGCGGCACCAGGTCGGCCCGGAACCCGGTCAGCACGTTCACCACGCCACCCGGGACGTCGGACGAATGGATGACCTCGGCCAGGGTGCAGGCCACACTGCCGTATTTTTCAGAAGCCAGGACCACGCAGACATTTCCACCCGCAATGACCGGGGCAATGAGGGATATCAGTGCGGCAAGCGGTTGTTCATCAGGTGCAACAATTCCCGCTACACCGGTGGGCTCCGGAATGGAGAAGTTGAAATGCGGACTTGCAACGGGATTCACGGTGCTGAACAGGGCGGAGTACTTGTCGGTCCACCCGGCATAGTGGACCAGCCGGTCGATGGCCAGGTCCACCTCGTTTTCAGCACGGCGCTTCGATGACACGGCACGCTCCAGCTCGGCTATGAACTGATCGCGCCGTCCTTCCATCATTTCCGCCATGCGGTAGAGGATCTGTCCGCGGTTGTACGCGGAGCGTCCGGCCCAGCCCGCCTGTGCCTTGCGCGCCACCTGTATGGCGTTTCGAAGGTCCTTGCGGGATGCGCGGCACAGATTGGCCAGCGGCTTCTGTTTTTTGTCCGGCACCTGGAAAAAGTGCTCCGACTCGGACCGGGAAAACTTCCCTCCGATATACAGTTTGCAGGTTTTCAAAACGTTCAGTCGATTGCTCATTGTGATATCTCCAGATAGGGTAAAAGACCATGGATGCCGCCCTCACGGCCCATGCCGCTCTCCTTGTATCCGCCGAATGGTGAGGTCGGATCGAATTTGTTGAAGGTATTGGCCCAGATGACCCCGGCGCGGATGCCCTTGCCGACCTTGAAGATTTTGGAGCCCTTGTCGGTCCAGATGCCGCCGGAGAGCCCATAGGGAGTGTTATTGGCCAGTGAAACCGCCTCCTCGGGCGTGCGGAACGTCTGGATGGTGAGTACCGGTCCGAACACCTCTTCCTGCACGATCCGGTGCGCCTGGCTTACATTTTCAACCAGGGTCGGCGGACACCAGAATCCCTTTTCGGGAAGCTGGCATTTGGTCTGGTAGATCTGAAGGCCGCTTTCCACACCATCCGTCAGATAACCGAGAATGCTGTCAAGCTGTCCCTTCGAATTGATGGCACCGATGTCGGTGTTCTTGTCGAGCGGATCCCCCAAAATCAGCGTCTCCATGCGCATCTTTAGCTTGTGCACCAGCTCGTCGGCCACGCCCTCCTGCACCAGCAGCCGCGATCCGGCGCAGCAGACATGCCCCTGGTTGAAGAAGATGCCGTTGACAATGCCT
Organism: Balneolaceae bacterium; assembly: GCA_007693825.1. Taxonomy (GTDB): domain Bacteria; phylum Bacteroidota; class Rhodothermia; order Balneolales; family Natronogracilivirgulaceae; genus SKNL01. The sequence continues at coordinate 7,492 of RECX01000196.1, read as the reverse complement.
TCCACCGCCTCTTCGACAGGCGCGTCGTCAAAGACGATGTTGGCCGCTTTTCCACCCAGCTCCAGCGTGTATTTCTTTCCGGTCCGCAGGGATGCCTCCTGGATGGTCCGGCCGATTTCCGTCGATCCGGTAAAGGCGATCTTGTCGATGCCCGGATGGTTGGCAATGGCATTTCCGATTTCGCCCGGACCGGTCACGATATTCACCACGCCGTCAGGCAGTCCGGCATCGCGGATAAGCTCACCCAGCCTCAGGAGGGTAAGGGGGGTGGATGAGGCCGGCTTGATCACAACGGTGTTGCCCGTGGCAAGGGCCGGTGCAATTTTCCACGCAGCCATCAGAAGCGGGAAGTTCCAGGGAATGATCTGTCCGGCAACGCCGAGCGGACGAGGATCCACGCCGGGAAAGGCATATTTCAGTTTGTCAGCCCATCCGGCATAGTAGAAGAAATGGGCGATGACGATCGGGATGTCAACGTCGCGCGACTCCCGGATCGGCTTGCCGGTGTCCATGCTTTCCAGGATGGCGAATTCGCGTGCGCGCTCCTGCAGCAGCCGGGCGATGCGGTAAATATACTTGCCGCGTTCTTTTGCGGGCATTTTTGACCAGACGCCCTCATAGGCCTTGCGGGCGGCGGCCACCGCCTTGTCCAGATCGCTCTTGTCCGCCCTGGCAACCCGTGAAAGCAATTTTTCATTGGCCGGGTTGATGGTTTCAAAATAGCGGCCGCTCGCCGGCTCCTGAAATTTGCCGTCGATAAACAGGTTGTACTGCTCTTCGATCTTCACATAATCCGGACTTTCTGGGGCCGGATCATAAGCCCACAACTCATCGAAGCGAAGATTCTGGCGGGTAGTGAGTTCCTTTTCTGACATAAGCTTATCCGATTGAGAAATAGTCGGGGGATTGGTATTGGCCGGTTTTCTGCTTGATGATCTGCATCAGCAGGTCGTTGGCGAGCGAGCTGGCGCCGAAGCGGAACAGGTCGGGCGTGAGCCAGTCGGCTCCCAGGGTCTCCTTGACCATCGCCAGGTAGTGCAGGGCCGTTTTGGCATCACGGATGCCGCCGGCCGGCTTCATGCCGATCTTGCTGCCGGTTTTCAGGTAGTAGTCGCGGATGGCGTACAGCATCACCAGCGTGACAGGCATGGTGGCCGCAGGGGAAATCTTTCCGGTCGACGTCTTGATGAAATCTGCTCCGGCGTAGATGGCGATATCGCTTGCCTTGCGGACATTCTCGTAGGTTTCCAGCTCACCGGTCTCCAAAATCACCTTGAGGTGAGCCGGACCGCAGGCCTCCTTGAACGTTGCAACTTCATCGAATACGTAATTGTATTCGCCCTTGAGAAAGGCCCACCGCGAGATCACCATGTCAATTTCATCAGCGCCCTCGTCCACGGCGTACTTCACTTCCTCGATGCGCGATTCGAGCGTGCCCATGCCGCTGGGAAAGGATGTGGCCACACTGGCTACATGGACGCCGGACCCTTTGAGGATCTCGGCCGCCAGCCGCACCCTGTTCGGGTAGACGCAGATGGCTGCTACCTTCGGGATATCCGGATCCGCTTCATAGGGATACATCGCCTTGTTGCACAATTGACGTACTTTTCCGGGGGAATCCATTCCTTCCAGCGTGGTCAGGTCCACCATCTGCAAGGCCAGCTTCAGCGCGAAGAGCTTGGATTCCTTTTTTATGCTGCGGGTGCGGAACCGGGCTGCGCGCTCTTCCACCCCGATCTGATCCACCGGTACGGTCAGTTTGAAATCTGGGATTCTCATATTTTTCGTGTTTTGCATAGACTTGAAAAAATAGTCAGTTTGGCCGTCAATTTCCAGTATCAGGCAGCGAGCCGCAGGTCCGGCGTCCACGCAAAAAGTATTGCCAGATAATGGAATACGGTCGAAGCACCGGTGTGTCGTCAGGGGCGGTCCGAGCGGCCTTCAGTGCTTTTCGGGTGGATATCAATCCGGGCAGGGAGCGGTAGAAATGCAGGTGGGCGCGCAGGATGGCGAAGCACTCACGCAACTTTCCACTGGCAAGCGATCGGGCGAAAGCCACCCCGTCCAGAACCATCCTGATGAAGAGCCGCGGCAGAAGATCGCGCGTGCGGCAATTTTTCAAGATCATTTTCAGATTGTTCCGGAAATTGTAATAAAGCTTGCGCGGCGAGTCGGTCGGGAGGGAGCCGCCGCCCAGGTGGTACACGACGGAATCGGGACAGTACCGGATGCGATACCCGCGGTTCCACAGCCGCCAGCACAGATCGATCTCCTCCATGTGGAACTCGAAGGTCTCATCAAAACCGCCGAAATCCAGGAACAGTCCGCGCCGGATCACGAGGGCGGCTCCGCTTGCCCAGGAGATGTCCGACGGCTCGTCGTATTGCCCCGTGTCGCGTTCCAGCGTGTCAAAAATGCGGCCCCGGCAAAAAGGATAGGCGTAGCGGTCCAGCATGCCGCCCGCCGCCCCGGCATATTCAAAATATTCCTTGTCGGACCAGCTGCGCAGTTTGGGCTGCAGCGCCGCCACATCGGGATCTGCATCCAGCATCTCACGCAGGGGTTCAAGCCAGCCCGGCGTGACTTCCACGTCATTGTTGAGAAAAATGAGGCGATCTGTTCCGGCATGTTGCGCCGCGCGGTTGTTGCCGCCGCAATAGCCGTAGTTCCGGTCCAGGGTGACCACCCGGATGTCAGGAAACGTTTCTTCCACCCACTCCGCCGTACCATCCGTGGAGGCATTATCGGCAATTAGAATCTCGGCCTGCGGATGTGAGTGCTCCCAGACAGACGGCAAATAGGTTTTCAGATGATGAAGGGCGTTCCAGGTAACAATAATGATGCTGAAATCAGGCATGGCAACAGATTAATCAGGCATGGCAATACATCCATCCGGCATGAAAACACATTTGGGCCGGGTAATCAGGTACGGGAAAAATCGTTAAGGAAGTTCAGATAATGCTTTACCGCGGTTCCATATTGCCGTATAATGACGGAATGTAGAACCGTGGTCCTATGATACACAATAAGTACGATGCTTAAAATAGGGTTGATATCGGATACGCACCACTACCTGGACCCGGAAGTTCCCGAATACTTTTCCGGGGTGGACGAGATCTGGCATGCCGGGGACTTCGGTACTCTGGACGTCGCCCGCAAACTTGAGGAGCTGGCTCCGCTCACCGGTGTCTACGGCAATATCGACGGCCAGGATATCCGCTCCAGATATCCGCTGCACCAGCGTTTTACCAAAGAAGGAGTGGATGTCTGGATGACTCATATCGGTGGCAATCCCGGCCGCTACGCGCTGCCTATCAAGAAAGAACTGGAGGACCATCCACCCGACCTGTTTATCTGCGGACACACGCACATCCTGAAAATTGCCAGGGATCACGAAAAGGGAGACATGATCTACATGAATCCCGGTGCCGCCGGCGTGCACGGATTCCATGAGTTTCGTACCATGGTCCGGTTTGGCCTTGAGAATGGCAAAATCCTCGAGGTGGAAGTGATCAATCTGGGCAAGAGAGTGGCTAAAAGTGTGAAAACGGGTGCCTGAAGCTGCGTATGGCACTCAGAATCCGACTGTGGCGACCGAACCCCTTTTGACTTATCGAGAATCCCGGTCAACCAGCGCGCCCACATTCATGGCCGACTGCAATACCAGCGGGATTCCGCCTCCCGGATGGGTACTTCCGCCACACAGATAGAGATTGTCGAACCAGGGCGATTTGTTTCGGGGGCGTACGAAAGCGGCGTTCCTGTTGTTGGAACTGGTTCCGTAGATGCTTCCGCGGTTCGAGCCGTACAGCCGTTCAAAATCGGGTGGCGTGATGACTTTCCGGTACAAAATGGCATCCCTTAACCCTTCCAGTCCCCGGGCTTCCATGGTATGGATGATATGATCGGTATACGTCTCCTGCCACTCATGCCAGAGCTGACCGGGTGCCGTATAGGGTGCATTGACCAGCATGAACAGATTCGAGCACTCCGGCGGGGCGTCGTCGGGATCCGTAACCGATGTATTGGTAATGTAGACGGTCGGATCCTGAGGCGGTTCGCGCAATTCAAAAATAGTGCGGAACTCTTCCTCGTAGTCCTCTGAAAAGAAGATGTTGTGGTGCTCCAGCTGCGGATAGACACGATTGATGCCAAGCAGCACCACGAATCCCGAGCAGGAGGGTTCGATGCGTGCAATGCGGGCTCTTTTATAGCGGGAGAGCGTCCGCTCCGGCATCAGGTTGAGATAGGTATCCGTGGCATCGCTGTTGGCAACCACCGCATCGGCCTCATAAAGCGAACCGTTGATCATGAGTCCGGATATCTTTCGCCGATGGCCCGGATCCGGAACGATCATATCCACCGGTACTCCGGTATGCACACGGACCCCGCAGTCCTCGGCCAGCCGGACCAGCGCACGGGCCAGATTGTACATCCCGCCTTTGATGTAGTAGCCGCCAAGCCGCAGCTCCACGTAAGGAATGACATTCAGGGTAGCCGGCGCCTTATAGGGAGACGAGCCATTGTAGGTAGGGAACCGCTTGAAAAGCTGACGCAGCCGCTTGGAGCTGAAATAGTCATCCACCCGCCTGGAAACCGTGGTGAAGGCATCGATCCGCAGAAAGTCTGGAATATCCCGGAGATGCAGATCCCGTACACCCTGGAGCGGATTGAACAGGAACGTCTCGGCTGTCCGTCGGTACAGATCGGCGCTGTACTCCAGGAAACGATCCCATGCCTCCACATCCTCCGGGGCGATACGCATCAGCTCGGACCTGTTCCGCAACGGATCCAGGTAGTTGTTGAAGACGGCCCCATCCGGGAACTGGTAGCGGCAGACCGGCTCCACCGGCATCCATTCCACATAGTCACTGACAGATTTTCCGCACATTTCGAACACCTGCTCTGCCAGAAAGGGCATGGTGAGCAGGCTCGGTCCCGTATCAAACCGGAATCCTTCGGCCGATATTTCCTGCATTTTGCCACCAGGGTTCTCATTTTGCTCGAACAAGTCGACCGTGTGTCCCTGTGCGGCCAGGATGGCAGCCGTGGACAAGCCACCTAAACCTGCTCCAATAACACTGATTTTCATCTGTTCCTGCGGGATTTGGTGTTCATGCTGCGAAGTATGTTGTATTGCCGCGAAAACATCGGCCTGAGCGGTGCCTCAATTTCATGTCCAGGTGTCAGTACGGTCATTTCCATGAGTGATTCAGGTGTCATTTCTTGATAAAACGGCGACGGATTCAATGTGATATGTCCGGGGAAACATGTCTACGGGCTGGATGCGTTCCAGCCGGTAATATTCTGAGAGCAGGGCTACGTCCCTGGCCTGGGTGGAGCTGTTGCAGCTCACATAAATGATTTTCTTTGGGAGGATGCTGATGATCTGGCGGATCACTGACTCGTGCATTCCGGCCCGCGGCGGATCGGTTACGATGATATCGGGACTCCCGTGCCGGCGGATCATGTCATCGTTGAAAATGTCTTTCATATCACCCTGTTCGAACACGGCGTGGGAAACTCCGTTTTCCGCTGCGTTTTCACGGGCTTTTTCGACCGCTCCGGCGTGCACTTCAACGCCCACGACCCGGGTGGCCATCCCGCTGAGATAAACGGACAGGGTGCCGACACCGCAATACAGGTCATAGAGCACCGGAACCTTGTCCAGCGCTCCCAGTACCACGTCATAAAGAGCCCTGGCCTGGTGTGTGTTGGTCTGGAAGAAGGTGTTCGGGTCGATCCGGAAATGGTATGGTCCCAGGTATTCCCGGATGTAACCCGGCCCGTAAAGCACTTTCTGGTACCGTCCCTCCGAAGAAGGGGAGCGGGTGTCATTGATGGTGTGGATCACCGTGGTGATTTCGGGAAACCGTTCAAGCAACCAGCTGCTGAAGGGCTGCATAATCTCATCGTTTTCTCCGCTCGTGACCAGGTTGACCATAAGGTCGCCGGTGTGTTCGGCATTGCGGATGATCAGATTGCGCAGAAAGCCTTCGTGGCGGTGGGTATTGTACGGCGGGATATTGTTGGCCAGCGCATATTCCCTGACGGCATCAAGAATGCGGAACGACACGGGATCCTGCAAATGGCACTCTTCGAGATTGAGGATACGGTCATAGCGTCCGGGCACGTGCAGGCCGAGGGCAAAGTCGCGGTCGGCAATATCCCGGCCGGACTGCACCTCTTCATCCGTCAGCCAGCGCCGGTCGCCGAAGGTGTACTCCATTTTGTTGCGGTAGTAGAAAGGTTCCGGGGCGCCAATGACCGGTTCGGTGCTGATATCGCGAAAACCGCCGATCCGCTGGAAATGGTCCTTCACGTGTCCCGACTTGTAGACAAGTTCCTTTTCATACGGGATATGCTGCCAGGTGCAGCCGCCACAGGTTCCTGCGTGCCGGCATTTCGGGGATATCCGTATCGGGGAGGGTTCAAGCAGTTCGAGCAGGACGCCCTCTGCGTAGTTCTTCCTTTTGCGGTTGATACGTACCCTGACCCTGTCGCCAGGTGCGGTATTCTTGACAAATACGGCATATTCACCCACTTTGCCCAGGCCTTTTCCTTCAAAGGCGGCAGTGGTGATATCCAGAATCAGTTCCTTTCCCTTTTTTACCGGAGATGGAGGTGTGTGTTGACTCATTCCGGATCAGCTGATTTTATCCTTTGCCGATTCCTCGGCGGGGATGTCATACGTTTCAAAAAGCAGGGCATAGGCTTCCGCTCCGGTCTCATCGTCATCAATCTGTGACATGCGTGTCATCACCAGGTCGAGTTGCCGGGTTGCAAATACATTCAGTGTTTCGAGGAAACGCAGGGCGATGCGAGGATGCCTTTTTCCCAGTGTCTGGTAATCGGAAATGAAAAAGCCGTAAATTACAGCATCAGTCGCACATCGCGCGGAAGCTTTTCTTTTTACAAGATATTCTACACTGAAAGCGCCGAAAGACTCCGGGGCATGGAGTACGGCAAGCTGAACGGCATTGTCAGTATGCTCTTCCTGGTAGAGCAATTCCACACCACCCTGTTCTATCATGTACAAGCCGGTTCCGGGATCCCCCTGATGATATACGTACTCCCCGGCCTTGAAGCGGCGGCGATGGCTTAGTTGCAGGAACTCGTACCGCTCGAGCTGCGACATTCGCTTCAAAAACGGTGATTGAAAAATCATTTCGGATTGCGACTTGATGCGCTTCCAGAATTTCGGCTTGATCATGAAGTGGCCAGAATGTTAAAACTGAAAAGTGTGATCCTCGGAATGGATGATTCCGTTACCCGGTAAGGTACAAAATGATTGTAAATATTTGATCCATCAATTCGCGAATATCATGCGTGACCGGATGCATTTGAGAATCCTCCTGATGATTTCTGCCAGAAATAACACTGCGCGGATCCTGCATATCGGTTCAGAAAGAGTGCCCGATCCCGAAGTGCCAGTATGGGTTGCTGTTGTTGAACCATCCGCGCTGCAGATCATGTACCCGATAGGCGACAT
>RECX01000261.1 GCA_007693825.1 Balneolaceae bacterium | reverse complement strand
TCCTCCTGAAAGAACCGCTGGAGGAATGGCGCTATCTGCTGACCAATGACCTGGAACCGTGGGTCATCCACCAGCACCCCATGATCGGCGATATCAAGGATCAGATGTACGAGCTTGGCGCCGACTATGCCGCCATGAGCGGAAGCGGATCGTCCGTCTTCGGCATCTTCCGGCAGGAATTCGTTGCCGTGGATGCCTTTAACCTGTTTATCGACTGGAAACACAAGGCCAATCTTACCCCTCCTTCCTTCATTCCTGATATCGGCATCTACCAATCATCCTGATTTTTTAGTAACTTTGCCAGCAATGATGCTTGCGTCTGAGCATGCTTCAAAAGACTGTAATCCGAATCGAAATTATCAACTATCGGCGTTACATACCGATTTCGTCAAAACCGATGGCACTCTCTTCATAGAGATACGATTTCGCCAAAACCGATGGCACTCTCTCCACAGAGATACGATTTCGCCAAAACCGGTGGCACTCTCTTCACAGAGATCCACATCTCCCTAGTAATTCACCTTTAAGAGCTATTGTATGATCAAATTGAATGATGATATCAGCAAGGCAATGGATGCCGAATCCCTCAAGCTTGATATCCAGCGGCATCTTCGTTTCACCCTCGCCAAATCCAAGTATTCGACCACCAAATGGGACAAATTCCGGAGTGTTGCCCTTGCGGCCCTGGACCGGCTGCATGACCGCTGGATCGACACCCAGGAGTACTATTATGACGTGGATGCCAAACGGGTTTACTATATCTCGATGGAGTTCCTTATCGGTCGCCTGCTTGACAACATGCTGGTGAACCTGGGGATCCTGGACGAGGTCAGGGAAGCGCTGCAGGAACTTGGCCTGGACTATGACGAGGTTAAGGAGAACGAGTTTGATGCGGGCCTGGGCAATGGCGGACTCGGCCGGCTCGCCGCCTGTTTCCTGGATTCGATGGCTACCATGGGTATTCCCGGATACGGATACGGCATCCGGTACGATTTTGGCATCTTTGAACAGCAATTCCGGAACGGCTACCAGATCGAGAAGCCGGATATGTGGCTTCAATTCGGCAACCCGTGGGATGTCGTCCGGCCGAAAACCCTCTATCCTGTCGATTTCTACGGTGAGTCCGTGCCTTACACTGATTCTGACGGAAGGCTCCGGTTCAAGTGGGTAAACACCCAGAAAGTGAACGCCCTTGCCTACGACACTCCGATACCCGGCTATAAAAACGACGTGGTCAACAACCTCCGGCTGTGGAAGGCGAGCTCTTCCAAGGCCATCGACCTGCAGTCTTTCAGCCAGGGAGAGTACATCGATGCGGTCCGCGATGCACAGCTTCAGGAGAACATATCGCGCGTCCTCTATCCCAACGACAAGGTTTTCGTGGGACAGGAGCTGCGCCTCAAGCAGGAGTACTTCCTGGTATCTGCGACAATGCAGGATATTATCCGCCGTTTTAAAAAAGTGCATGACGACTGGAGGAAGTTTCCGGACAAGGTGGTCATCCAGTGCAACGATACGCATCCGAACCTGGCCATTCCGGAACTGATGCGCGTACTGCTTGATTACGAAGGGCTGGACTGGGAGCCCGCATGGGATATCACGCGCAAATCCATCAATTACACCAACCACACCGTTCTTCCGGAAGCGCTGGAGACCTGGCAGGTGCCGCTGATGCGCAACCTGCTTCCGCGCCACCTGCAGATCATCTATGAAATCAACAAGCGGTTCCTGAACGATGTCCGCGACAAGTTCGGCAACGATGTGAACCGGGTGCGCCGCATGTCCATTATCAGCGAAGGGGAAAAGCCGGCGGTCCAGATGGCGACGCTGGGTATTGTCGGCTCCAAGAAACTCAACGGCGTGGCCCGTCTTCATACCGAACTGATCAAGAAAACCATTTTCAAGGATTTCTACGAGATGTACCCGGACAAGTTCATCAACATGACCAACGGGATCACACCGCGCCGCTGGCTCAAGCAGTGCAATCCCGGACTGTCCGACCTTATCTCAAAAGAGATCGGCGATGGCTGGGTCACCGACCTGGATCAGCTCAAGAAAATCGACAAAAAGGCAGGCGACAAAGCATTCCGCAAGAAGTTTGCTGAGGTAAAACGGCATAACAAACTGGCTCTCATAGATTTCATTGAGGCCGAGTACGGGGTTACCCTCAATCCTGATTCCCTTTTCGATATCCAGATCAAGCGAATTCATGAGTACAAGCGTCAGCTGATGGTTGCGCTGCATACCGCCATGCTGTACAACCGCATCAAGGCCGATCCGGAGGCGGAATTCCAGCCGCGAACCGTTCTTTTCTCAGGAAAGGCGGCACCCGGCTACACCATGGCCAAGCTTCAGATCAAGCTGATCAATTCCATTGCCGAGAAGATCAACAATGATCCTGATACCAAAGACAAGCTTTCCTGCCTCTTCCTTGAGAATTACACGGTCTCACTGGCAGAACGGCTGATCCCGGCGGCAGACCTGTCCGAACAGACCTCCACGGCCGGCATGGAGGCCTCCGGTACCGGCAACATGAAGTTCGCCCTCAACGGAGCCCTGACGATCGGAACGCTGGACGGCGCAAATATTGAGATCCGGGAAGAGGTCGGCGAGGACAACATCTTCATCTTCGGACTGACGGACGAGGAGGTGGAAGAGAAGCGCAGGGAAGGATACAATCCCCGCGACTACTACGATACGGTCCCCGAACTGCAGGAAGTGCTGAACCAGGTCCGCGACGGTTTCTTCGAACCGGATAAGCCCGATCTGTTCCATCCGATCATCCGTTCGCTGCTTGATGACGGCGACTACTTCATGGTACTGGCTGACTTTGAATCCTATGCCGGGCAGCAGAAGGAAGTGGAAAAGCTGTACAAGAACCAGGATGAATGGATCAAAAAAGCCATCCACAATGTTGCGCGCATGGGTAAATTTTCTTCCGATCGCACCATCACGGAATACTGTGAGCAGATTTGGGAGGCCAAAAAGTACAACCCGCCGCTCAAAAACAAGAAGGGCAATAAAAAGAAGTAGTTTTATCCCTGAAATTCTTATTACCTGCCCCTTTTCCGAAAACGTCCTGTTGGATGCCGGCTATTCCGGATGGATGTGGCGGCGGGGTGTCATTCCAGTACAAACCGGAACGTGATGGTCCCGTACTGGGACTCCTGGGGCATATTGGCGGGCAGTCGCGAGAATCTCCAGGTTCTCAGGGTGCGCATTACCTCGCGCTCAAGTTCGGGATTCGCCTTGATAATGGGTTGAAGCCGGCCTACGGTGCCATCCGGGCGCACTTCGAACCTCACAGAGATCACCGCCTCGGTCTGTGCCACGTAATCGGGGAGCGGTTGCACCAGGGGTGCACGGGTGACGTCACCCTCCCAGTCCAGCACGAACGGCGCGGAACGTATCGGGTCTGTTCCCGTTCCCTGATCCACATCGGGACGACCGCGAATGCCGCGGATATCCCCGGTTTCCTCTTCGCCCCGCTGCTCGATCTCGTCCTGCTGGGCCATCTCGGGCGCTGCGGTTTCTTCCACTTCCTGCGTTTCTTCAATCTGTTGCTCGGGATCGATCAGGTCCGTATCAGGCGTAGTGACCACATCCTCCTCGATTTCCTGCTCCTGTTCCGGAAGGTCCACATCGCGGGCCGTCTCTTCCGGCTGCGGGACGGGCTGCGGAACCGGCTCGGGTTCGGGTTCGGGTTCCGGGTCCTCGGCCACTGTTTCAACCGGCTCCGGACGTGTCTCCGGACGAGCTTCCTCCTCCCGCGAAAATTCGGCCAGGGTGCCGTCCTGAAACTCACCCAGGGTAATCTCTATGAACGCGGTCCGCTCCATGGCCCTTGGTTCCGAGACCATGATCAAAGCGATCACGAGAATGATTACATGGATCACAGAGGTGATACTCAGTCCAAATTTTTCTTCCCGGCTCAGTGTTCGCATATCATCAGCGGCTTGCCCGCTCCGTGGCCATCATCATGTTCATGTTCAAGGCCTTTCCAATATTCATAACGTGTACGGCATCGTCGATTATTGCATTTTTATCGGCGCGCACCACCAGTGTGGCACCCGGATGGCGCTGGTGCTGTTCCCGTATCGAGCCAGCCACATTTGCCCGCGGAACGGGACTTCCCATCACATAAAAGCTGCCGTCACGCGTGATGGCCACGTTGACGAAGTGCTGGTCGGTGACCGCTGCCGTTTCGGCCCTGGGTATATCTATGCGGATACCGAAGTTGGTGACGAACGACGAGGTCAGCAGGAAGAAAATCAGCAACAGAAGGACGATATCCGTCAATCCCGCTGCCGCAAAAAGCGTCAATGGCTTTTTTACTTCACTTTCAGATCGGAAATTCATCGTATTGGTGCCTATAGTTGTTTTTTGGCTGCCGGCTTCTGGAGGAGTTCGATAAACTCGGTGGAAGAGTCCTCCAGGTCAAAGATCATCCGGTTCATGCGTCCGAGGAGATAGTTGTAAAAGCCATAGGCGATAATACCCACAGCCAGGCCGGATGCGGTTGTAATCAGCGCTTCCCAGATGCCGCCGGCCAGCACGCTGGGATTCACGTTGCCCTCCAGGATTTGGATTTGCTGGAATGCCTGGATCATACCGGTCACCGTGCCCAGAAATCCGAGCAGCGGAGCCACGCCGGCAATCGTTGCCAGCCAGTCCATCTTCTTTTCAAGCAGATGCACTTCCCGCTTTCCTGCATTTTTGATGGCATCATCAATGTCGTGGATCGGGCGGCCGAGGCGCTTGATGCCCTGCTTCATGATCCTGGAAAAAGGCTTGTCCATGTCATCGCAGTACTGTGTTGCGGCTTTCATATCGCCCCGCTTCAGGATCTGTTCCAGGCTGGTCAGGAATTTCTGATTGTCCATCCTCGAATTGGACAACACCCGCCATCGCTCGGCAATCACATATATTGCCAGAAGTGAGAGCAGGGTGATGGGAATCATCACAAATCCACCTTCTGCGAGCATCTGCAGCCAGGTGATTCTTTCAGGGGCAGCCGCTGCCGGCTGCAGGGTGTCCTCCACCAATCCGTTCTGAAACAGGAGTGCAGAGATAAACAGGGTGACCGGTGTCATTTAGTGCCGTTTGATTATTTATTGGTTGCGTTTGAAACTGTTAACGAATTCTGATGATAAAATTATTGCTCCGGAAGGGTTCAGGAAGCTGCTCGACGGCCCTTTCTGCATCTGATACCGATTTGAACTGCCCGATACCTACCCGGTATGTGGTAATCCCGCTTGGCAGCACCGCCGACCAGCGTGTAGCCTTGTAGCCCTGGTTTTCAAGCCGCTGCTTTTCAATCTCCGATTTCCTTTCATTTCTCAGCGAGTGAACCACAATGGTATAAGCGCCAATCAGCACTTCTTCTTCAGGACCCATCAAGCCATAGGGCAGGGCAAGGTCGCGAATCACTTCATCTGCCGGCTCAGCGGCGACATCCTCAACCGGTTCCGGCCTCACATCCCTGTCGGGCGGTGGGGCCACTTCCTCCACCGGGTCGGGTGACGGGACAAACTCCTGTATGACCTGCTCTTCATTATTTTCTTCTTCGGGTATGGGCACCGGAATCTCATCCTGAACAACGGCCTGGTCACCGAGATGCGTCCGGCCCAGCCGCTGCCCGTCAAAATGAAAATAAAGCAGCAAAGCAACGATCAACAAAGCAGCAATCGGTATCAGCCACATCATCTTTTCCGATTTGTACCTGCTCTGATTTTTCGAGGCACCCCCTGACGGTTTCACATGCTGCGACAATGACAGCTTCGGGAGCGTAAATGGCCTGGAAGAGGATTCCGTTTCAACACTTTCAGCGTCATCCTTATTTTCTTCCGGACGAGACTCCGGATCCGGGTCAAACGATGCCCCGGACTCCGGCTCTTCTTCCAATGCGCCCGGAAGCCCTTCTTCTTCAAACTCTTTGATACCAAACGGATCGTGTTCGTCGCCCTGCCCTTCCTGGGTGTCAGATGCCGCGATATCCTGCTCCGTCTCTTCGGAGGTTGTTTCCTCCGTGATTTTGTCTTCTTCCAGGCCTGGTTTCTGCGCATCGGAAATGCCGGGATCCGCATCAGCGGCAGCATCTTCTCCGGCTTCCGGCTGCGCCGACTTCGGAGGTGATACTTCGATGGGACTCATCCCGGCATATTTGTGATTCACTTCCATGGACAGGGATTTTTCCGGATCCAGGATCATGGATCCGTCTTCCCCTTTCCGGAACGTCCCCAAACCCGTGACGTCACAGGAGCCATTTTCCTCTGTTTCACGGAGAATCGCATCCACCCATGCTTTCAGGGTCCCGGATGCCTCCTTCTCGTCACTGTCCAGCGCCCTGGCCAGCAATACTGTGAATTCGTCGTGGTTCAATCTCATGGGCCCCTCATTTTTCCGGTGTGAATGCAATAATATCGGCCGGCGGGTTCATCACAATGCGACCATCCTTTTCCTGTTGCTGCTCCTTTTTCTGATGCGAAACTGAAAAGGTACCCAGCCCGTTTATCTGAACCTGATCATGTTTCTTCAGGTGTGATGCCAGAATAGTTACAATTTCCTTTTCGATTTTTTTCTCCGTCATATCTTTCACCAGTGCAAAGTTATTCCTCCATAAAACTGGAATGGCAGCTCCTGATAACGCTGCCAGACCTCATATTCCTGGTCCAGTATGTTCTGTGCCTTCAGATACACCCCAAATCGTGAATGAACCCTGATATCTGTACGGGCCCCGAGTTGCACAAAACCATCAAAAGATTCACCTTCCACCGTCTTTCGCTCGCCGGACATGTCCATCCATCCGGAAAGCTCGAGCCATGATACCGGATTTGTCGTGACCAGTATGGAACCTTTCCATCTGGGAACATACGGAATTTCTCCCGATGGAATGACATCCTCTTCTGCACTGGTGTAATTCAGGCCAATTCGTGCGGCCATGGTCGTACGCCAGGTCCGGAAGACCCTGGAAATGCCGGTGTACCACTCCACATGCGTGGCCTCATCGACATAGTGATATCTGTAGTAAGGAACGGCCGGATTGTTCCAGGGAGCAAAATAGCCGCGGTTGTAGTACTGCCAGTAGTCCAGTCCGCTGTAAAGCTCAATCCCGTTCCAGAGATCTGCTCCCGAGTGGAGGTTGATGTGGAGTCCGCGCTCATGCTCCAGCTCGCCGTCGTTGTGGATAGTGAAGCGGTTTTGCAGGTGCAGGGCTTCCAGTGAGGGGTCATTGACAAATCCCCGCAAGCGCATCTGTACCGAGAATCGTCCGGCCCCCTTGAAACGGTACTGGATATCCGGGTAAAGATACAGGTCAAATTCATTCACCGGATCATAGAGCTGATAGAACCGCAGCCAGGCCTCCACCTGGTGAAAGCTGCTGAATGTATGGCGGTACCGCACACCGACATTGTTGTTAAGCCAATACTGGGTTTCATCGAGGCCGGTTTTATAGACCGAGCCGGTAGCGCGAAACTGAAGCCCGAAAACCTGGTCAATCATGGTACCCTCCCAAAAACGGTTCAGATGCACCTCATAGCGGGTCTCATTGGTGGCCTCATCGTCATCGGGATAGGTGCCGGTCCGGTCTGAAAATCGGTTGACCGCGGCCGAGGTCTGCCAGCCGCGGTAGGCATTCGCCAATTGCTGCCAGCGGGCCTGTAGGCCAAACGTGTTGTGGGAAATGCGTACCGGATCCAAAACAGGGGTATCCGGAAAAGGACCGGGCACACCTGGCAAATTCATGCCGGGATCAACGGAAAGGGGCGAATAATTGAATGAAGATGACCCGGAGATCCCTACGCCCCAGCGGCTGTCGCCGGACAAACGGGTCCACTGCAGCTCGCCGGCCATATCCCGGAACGATGAAAAATCACGGGCTCCGCCGGTGGACTGATGGCCGAACTGAAAGGAGACGCTTTCCTGGTCCCGGATTGGGGTTTCGGCAAAAATCCGGAGCTCCGGACTGCGATACGACCCGTAGCCGGCATAGGCATACAGACGCTGACGTTCCGCAAAACGGATAAAGTTCTTTTCAGGTCTCAGGGCCGGTTCCAGATCGCTGAGCGGGATCGTGGCCACGATCTCTTCATCCGTTTCCATGAAAGGCATGCGGTCGGGATCCACGCGGAAAACGGGTGGACGCGGACTGAAGCCGAGCACCGGCTGCCGGGCGAGACCGGGAAAACGCACGTCAAAGTCCCCTCTGATCTCAATATCCTGCGGATCGATATCGGGAAGAAGGGAAGATGCGCCGTCCTGTTGTGCCGTAGCAGGCTGCGCGGCTGCAACAAGCAGGGCTGTAATGAAAAATGGAATGTACCTGATGGGATTCATGCGGTTAGAAAAAAGATTCCTGGAAACAGAATATAAACGTAAGATGTGACATGAGCGTCTGCGTCTGACAGATTTTTTATTTATGAATGTTTCGGGTCGCTGTCCTGCCCGCGTTTCGGCTTCTGAAACCATCCGGCCCTGCTGGCAGCGAGAAGCATGGGTGTTGCCACTAAAATAATAATCATCATCACCAAATGCGTAACAATTGCGTAAGCCACTCCTTCCGCTTCCGGCACGGCAAAAAAGAGCAGCAGGGACCTGCTTACAAACCAGTGATAGGTGCCTATTCCTCCCGGCGAGGGCAGGGCGACCCCCAGGGCGGAAACCACCGTGATCACGAGCGCCTCGCGCATCCCGAGTCCGTATTCCGTATGCAGGTCAAATGCCGTGAACGGAATATAGGTCATCAGGACGTAGCAAAACCAGATGGCTGCCGTTAACAGGATGAACAGCGGCCAGTTTTTTACGTCTTTTATGCTTATCAATCCCTGCGTGAACTTGGTCGAAATATCGGCAAGGAACCGGAACATTTTTTGAAGTGACGGGAACCACCTGCGCAGCAACAGCATGAGCCGGTATATCAGATACAGTGCCGCAATGGATGCCAGTGCCAGAATTGCGATGATGAGTGCGGTGTTGAGGCTCAAGAGGGACTGAATCCACCGGGCCGTCTCAGACCCCAAAAGCGGCATGATCTGCCGGTAATCCGCCAGAAGATAGACTACCACGAAAACCACCAGCACCAGCATCACCACAAGGTCCAGTAAGCGCTCAAGCACCACGGTGCCCATAAGTTTTGTACGGCTTATCTGTTCCTTGTTTCCCACAAAAACAGACCGGGACACTTCACCAAGCCTGGGGACGGCATAATTTACCATGTAGCCCAGCATCA
>RECX01000188.1 GCA_007693825.1 Balneolaceae bacterium | reverse complement strand
AGCACATTTTGCAGGTGACGGCCTTTGATGGTCCGGTACACCGAAAAATCGGAATCAATGCTCAGTATCTTCTCGATTCCGGCTTCCTCCGAAGCAACGAGCAGTGACACATCCGCCAGGTCGGAAGGCAGGTCCCGGTATTTTTCCAGCAGCTGCCGCACCCGTGCCACATGCAGGCTTTCCAGCTGAAACAGCGTCACGCCGCCATCCTCCACCCAGCGCAAAAAATCAACGGGTACCTGTGGATGGAAATCCAGCATGTACAAAACTTCGGTCAACACAGGCCAGGTTGTCACCAGGGATCCGCGAAATGTGTTCATGTATTGCAGGACTGTCCGATGATGCGCGTCATCCCTGTCGAAGAGGGCGATCAACGGTCCGGAGTCAACCAGTACCTGCGGCACAGTTTGCGGTATGAGTTCTGGCATAGATTCTGGAATGGATTGAGACATGGATTAAAGCGTGGAATGAGACATGGATTACGGAAATGGTTTCGCATTGGATTGCGGCATGGCATCACCCCTCAGTGATCATGCCCGGCATCCGTTCCCGGAATCGCATTTTCATCCTTCATGCGGGCTGATCGGCAGTCTTTTTTATGACGAATCTTGTCCCGGATGCGCTTCTTCCTCTCCTGCGACCGTCCGGACTCCCCGCTTCGGTATTTGCCGAACAGCGCTTCTCCTTTCTCGTACGCTGTCTGTTCCGTTGCATGCTGCTCATAGTATGCCACCAATGCATCCTTTATCACCTGTGATCGTGATGCATTTTTTTTCCGGGCCAGGTAATCCAGCTGGCGCTCCTGTTCCTCTGTGAGCCTGACGGTTCTCATGTTTTATGTATTACATTGTGTAATACATAAAAATACGCAATACAACCGCATATCGCAACCGGCAACGTTCGCCCTTTTGTGCCTGATTCTCCCTGTGTACAAATAAAAGTATTGACTGTATTAACAGGGTTGGGCAAAAAAGGCCGGAGCGAGGTGGCCCCGGTCTTTCTGAAATCGCATATAGAGACAGATTGCAAAGGATGCCAATCCTGTCGGCGAAATAATCAGTTGATAAAATCCTCTGCGGGTTTCCATTCCAGGTCAAAAGCGCCGGCCACGTCCTTGTGGGTGACTTCGCCGTGGGCCACGTTGAGGCCGGGCACGAGGTCGCGGTTTTCCCTGAGCGCTTTTTTCCAGCCTTTGTCGGCGATCTGCACGGCATAGGGCGTGGTGGCGTTGGTGAGTCCGACCGTGGAGGTATAGGGCACCGCGCCGGGCATATTGGCCACGCAATAGTGGATGACGTCCTCGACAATATAAATGGGATCATCGTGCGTGGTCGGCCTGGCGGTTTCGATACATCCCCCCTGGTCGATGGCCACATCCACAATAACCGTACCCGGGCGCATCAGTTTGAGCATGTCGCGGGTGATGAGTTTGGGTGCTTTGGCACCTGGGATGAGCACGCCGCCGATCACCAGGTCCAGATACGGGAGCCTCTCGCGGATGTTGGCTTCCGAGGAGTAGATGGTGGTGACGTTGCGCGGCATGAAGTCATCGAGTTGGCGCAGGCGCGGCAGGCTGATGTCCATGATGGTGACGTTGGCGCCCATGCCGGCGGCCATTTTGGCGGCGTTCACACCGACGATGCCGCCGCCCAGGATCAGCACGTTGCCCGGTTTCACGCCCGGGATGCCCCCGAGCAGCACACCGCGTCCACCCTGTGCCTTCTCCAGGTATTTGGCGCCCTGCTGGACGGACATGCGTCCGGCCACTTCACTCATGGGAATGAGCAGCGGCAGGGAGCGGTCGGGGCTTTCGACGGTTTCATAGGCAATGGCGACGCAGCTTGAGTCCATGACGGCCTTTGTGAGCGCCTCGCTGGCGGCAAAGTGGAAATAGGTGAAGACGATCTGGCCCTCTCGCATGCGCTTGTACTCGGGTCCAACCGGCTCCTTGACCTTCATGATCATCTCGGCTTCGGCCCAGATCTTCTCGGCATCGCCGACGATTTGCGCGCCGTTCATTTCATAGGCTTCATCCGGAAAACCGCTGCCTTCACCGGCGCCGGCTTCCACCATGACCTTGTGTCCCTTGCGTGTGAGTGCGAGAGCTCCGGAAGGCAGCAGCGCCACCCTGTTTTCGTGTGATTTGATCTCTTTGGGTACTCCAATTAACATGATACGATCCCCGCTTGTTTAATGGTTTCAATGAAAGAAAGAGTAAACTGGCAACAGTAATAATTATATGGGAAGGCACATGGCCGCGATATCCCTGAATATCGTCCGAAATATACAAAAAAAACATTGTGGAAATTCACAAATATCATTCGGTTTTTAGCATTTTTGCATTGAAATACGACCGTGGACTTCCGTATTATAGACCTCATGTTATCGAAAGAAATATTCCGGAAAATCCGGCGGATTGAAATCCGTACGAAAGGTATTGTGAACGAGGTGTTCGGGGGTGAGTATCAGTCCGCCTTCAAGGGACGCGGTATGACCTTCTCCGAAGTGCGCCCTTACCAGTTCGGCGACGATGTGCGCCAGATCGACTGGAACGTCACGGCGCGCAACAAGGAGCCTTATATCAAGATCTATGAGGAGGAGCGGGAACAGACCCTGATGCTCTGCGTGGATATCTCTCCCAGCGGGAACTTCGGCAGCGGAACGCAGCGCAAGCTGGACCTGGTGACCGAACTTTCGGCGGTACTGGCATTCAGTGCCATCAAGAACAACGACAAGGTGGGGCTGCTGCTGTTTACCGACCGTATTGAGAAGGTGGTGACCCCGCGAAAGGGCCGTGCCCACGTGCTGCGGCTCATCCAGGAGCTGCTGACGACCGAGCCGCAGGGACAGGGAACCGATATCGGCAATGCGACGGGATACCTGACCAGGATCCTGCGCCGCCGTTCCATCTTTATCCTGATCAGCGATTTCCAGTCTTCCGGATATGAAAAGCAGCTCCGCATCACCAACAGCAAGCATGATTTTGTGAGCATCGTCATTGACGATCCGCTGGAACGGGAGCTTCCCGACCTGGGGCTCATCCCGCTTCGCGATGCGGAAACCGGCATGTACCGCGTTATAGATACGTCCAGTACGGCGGTCCGCAGTCAGTACAGCAGGCGCCGGCACAACCGAATGGTCCGGCTGAAGAAGCTCTTCCTGAAGCATCGCATCGACAACATCACTCTGCAGACCAACGAATCCTACATTGAGCCGGTAATGAATTTCTTTCAAAGGCGCGTCCGGCGTCACTGAGTCCGAACCATTGCCCGAACCATTGCCCGCAAACAAACCGTTTCCAGAAAGCAACTTATCACCGATGTCATTCTCTCCGATGTCATTCTCTCCGATGTCATTCTCTCCGTTACCAATCCGGCTTCCGGTCCTGCTGATGCTTTGGGCCCTCGGTCCGGTATTCTTGTGGATGGGCGCCGGGGTGGTTTTGGCGCAGGAGGCCGTGAGCGCAATCGATCGTGACACGTTGCAGACAGGCGACCGGTTCACCTATCAGGTGCGGCTCACCGGCGTGCAGGGGTTTGACGCCGTGGTCTATCCCGACAGTGCGGATTTCGCGCCCGATTTCCTGATCCGCAGCCGTCAGGTGGAGCGGGACCAGCGGGGCGACACGCTCATTTACCATCTGGTCTATTTCGGGGTGGATGGCGAGGAGGTGCCGGAGTTGCAGGCCGGACTTGTGAGGGGGGCTGATACGCTGCAGCTGGCCATTCCCGAAGTGCCCTTCGGTTACCGGAGCCGTGTGGACGATCCCGATGCCGATATGCGTCCGCTCAAGCCCATTTTCCCGTTTTTCCGAAGCTGGTGGCCGTTTTTGCTGCTTGGACTGGTTTTGGCCGCCATAGCTGCCTGGCTGATGTACCGCTACCGGCAGAAGCTGATTCCGGAATCGAAACCGGTTGCGAAACCGGCAGTGCGGCTTGAGCCATTCCGCAATCCGCTGGATGACCTTCGCCGCGAGCTGGACCGGATCCAGTATGCTTACGGCGAGCCGCATCGGCTTCCCAAGCAGTTTTACACCGAGCTGGGGGATGCGTTCCGCTCCTATTTTGAACGGGCATACCGTTTTCCGGCGCTGGAATCAACAACATGGGAAGTTATCCGGGAGCTGAAATCGAACCGGACCGATGAGGAAATCGTGGCACTGGCTTCCCGTATTTTACAGGAAGCGGATTTGGTCAAGTTTGCGAAATACGAACCCAATGAAGCGGACTGCAGCAACGTTATGAATATCGCCCGATCGCTGTTTAATTGCATTGCAGAAAACGACCGGTACCGCATCGCCGTTCTGCGCAAGAAGCACGAAGAGGATCAAAAAGAAAAAGTTTCAGTAGATACTGATTATGATCTGGGATAATCCCGCATGGTTCTGGGCGCTGCTGCTCATCCCGTTGATATTGTGGATGCAGTACCGCTATTACAACAAAAAGCAGATTCCCTATCTGACGTACTCCGACACGTCCGACCTGGATTACCTGCCCGGCAACTGGCGGTCTTATGGTGTTTTTGCGGGCTTCGGGCTACAAGTCGTTGCCGTGCTTTTGATCATCCTGGCGCTGGCCCGTCCCCAGGCCGAACGTACCTACCAGGAGCGGCAGGTGGAGGGCATCGACATCATGCTGGTGATCGACATATCATCCTCTATGCTGGCCGAGGACATGCAGCCCAACCGGTTGCTGGCCGTCAAGGAGGTGGCTTCCCGGTTCATCGACCGGCGGGAGTCGGACCGGATCGGCATTGTCGTTTTTGCCCGCGAAAGTTTCACTCTGGTGCCACCGACCCTGGATTACAATCTGCTGCAGAATCAGCTGGAACACGTGGACCTGGGTATGGTGCGTGACGGAACGGCCATCGGCATGGGCCTGGCCACCGCCGTGAACCGGCTGCGCAACAGCGATGCCGAGAGCCGGGTGATCATCCTGCTGACCGACGGCGAAAACAACGCCGGCGAAATCGACCCGCTCACGGCCGGGGAACTGGCCGCCACGTTCGGATTGCGTGTGTACACGATCGGAGCCAGCACCGATGCCAGGACGGCCCCCTACCCCGTCCACGATCCCATCCGCGGCACCCGTTATCACGAGATCCGCGTGGAGATCGATGAGGAGATGATGCGCACCATCGCCGAACGCACCGGCGGGCGCTATTTCCGTGCCACCGACAACGAATCGCTGGAGCAGGTTTACCGCGAAATCGACGAGCTTGAACGCACAGCATTCGAGGAACTCACCTACCAGGAGTTCACCGACCTCTATCGCGGACTGCTTGGCTGGGGAATGGCATTGCTGCTGCTGTCGTTTGTATGTGACAGAATGGTTTTCCGGACCGGCCTCAGCTGACCACTGGCGTTTGGCAACTGACAGCGCGGACCAAAGTAACGAATCGACGGCCCGGATTTGCGGCGCATGCCGTTTTGTTTTTACAATCCTGACTTCGTAACCAATGTCGCTGAAACAAATCGCTCAGATTTTCTCAAAGGGTTTCCCCTTTGATGAACTTTCCCGGATGCTCGCTCCGGGCAGGGTAGTACGGTTGCGCCAATTTGTCGGGGCGGCGTCATCGCTCGCACTCAGGGAGCTGGCAGGCAGACATCAGCCGCTGATCGTGATCACCTCTGACAATGAACGCGCGCAGTTTCTCAAATCCGACCTGGAAACACTTGGCATAGAAAATTCGCTCTATTTTCCCCCAAGCGGCACAAAACCCTATGACACCGGGCGCATTCGGGACACGGCCGTCGCGGCGCAGCGATCCGACGTTATCGACCGCATCCGCGAGTCGGGAAAGTACGTGGTCGTGACACCCGCCGAAGCGCTGTTCGAAAAGATGGCCTCACCGGAGCGGTTTTCCCGGGCAGCCATGACCTTGCGCAAAGGAAACGTTATGGATCCGGATGAGCTGGCCGGCAAGCTCGTCGACCAGCACTACCAGTCCGTATCTTTTGTCAACGAGCCCGGTGAATTTGCCCGCCGCGGCGGTATCATCGACATTTTCCCGTTTGCGGGCGGTTATCCCGTGCGGCTTGAGTTTTTTGGAAATGAAATCGAGTCCATCCGCGAATTCGATCCCGACTCCCAGCGATCGGTCGCTTTCCTGGACCAGATCCGACTGATACCCAATCTGGAGTCATTCAACGGCGGCGGACGCCAGTCGCTGATCTCGTTTTTCTCCGGGGATGCGGTGGTTGCCGCTGTCGACTATCCCGGCATCCTGTCCGAACTGAACCGCCTTTTTCATGAGGCGGAAGAGCGTTATGCCTCGCTGAGCAAGGGCGCATCGTCCGATCCAAACGTGCATGGAAATGAGTACGAGGATGTTCCGGGAGGCCAGGAAACCGGCAGAACCATCATGGGGTCACCGGCAGAGCGCTATCTTGCCCCGGAGGAGTTTTCCGGGGAAGTCCGGCGCTATCCGCGTGTATTGTTCGGTGCCTTGCCTTCGGACCTGGACGCCGACCACGAGTTTGCCCTGGGCGCCCGCCCGCAGCCCGATTTCAACAGCTCGGTAAAGCTGCTTCGCAGGAACCTGGCGGACCTGAGCGGGCAGGGCATCGACACATGGATTTTGTGCGACAATGAAGGACAGCGGAACCGTTTCGAGGAGCTGCTCGGTGAGCCGGGACCGGAGTTGCGCTACCGCCTGGTCGTCGAGACTCTCCACCGCGGATTCATCATGCCGGATGCGGCCATTGCCGTTTATACCGACCATCAGATCTTCAACCGCTATCATCGTCCCAAGACACGGGTCGCCGTGCGGCGAGGCGGCATCTCCTTCAAGGAGCTGAAGGACCTGAACGTCGGCGACTACGTAGTGCATGTGGACCATGGTATCGGCAAGTTTGCCGGATTCCGGAAGATCACCGTGCGCGGCGCCGATCAGGAGTCGGTCGTGCTGCGCTACCAGGACGATTCCATCCTCTACGTCAATGTTTCCAGCCTGCACAAGCTGCAGAAATATTCCGGCAAGGACGGTGCCGCCCCGAAGATGACCAAACTCGGTTCGGGTGAATGGGCGCGCAAGAAAGCCAAAACCCGCAAGCGCGTCAAGGACATCGCCCGCGATCTCATCACCCTGTACGCCAAACGGAAAGCGCGCCAGGCGTGGGCTTTTTCGCCTGACAATGCCATGCAGACCGAGCTCGAAGCCTCCTTCATGTATGAGGAAACACCGGACCAGGCCAAAGTCATTGCCGATGTAAAAGCGGATATGATGAACGAGATGCCGATGGACCGGCTCGTCTGCGGGGATGTCGGTTTTGGCAAGACGGAAGTGGCGGTGCGGGCGGCGTTCAAAGCCGTACTCGACGGTAAGCAGGTAGCCGTCATGGTACCGACCACCATCCTGGCCGACCAGCACTGGAAAACATTCCGCCAACGGATGAAGGACTTCGCCGTGAACATCGAAGTAATTTCGCGGTTTCGCAGCAAGGCGCGGCAGACCGACATCCTCAAGCGCACAAAAAAGGGCGAGGTCGACATCCTGATCGGTACGCATCGCCTCGCATCCAAAGACGTCGCATTCCGGGACCTGGGGCTGCTCATTGTGGATGAGGAGCAGCGCTTCGGGGTCAGCATGAAAGAGAAGCTCAAGGAAATGCGGGCCACGGTGGATGTGCTCACGCTAACCGCCACGCCCATCCCCCGGACCCTTCAGTTTTCGCTGATGGGCGCGCGCGACCTGAGCGTCATCAACACCCCGCCGCCCAACCGTCAACCCGTGCTCACCGAGATCCACAGCTTCGATCCGCGCCTGATCCGTGACGCCGTCATGCAGGAAGTGAGCCGGGGCGGACAGGTCTTCTTCATCCACAACCGCGTGCAGAACATCGAGGAAATCGCCGACATGGTGCGCTCGCTGGTACCGAATATCCGCGTGCAATTCGCGCACGGACAAATGCCCGGAAGCCGGCTCGAAAAGATCATCATCGATTTCTACGACCACAAATTCGACGTGCTGGTCTCCACAAATATCGTGGAAAATGGAATTGATATTGCCAATGCGAATACGATTATCATCAACCATGCGAACCATTTCGGGCTGTCGGAGCTTCATCAGCTGCGCGGACGCGTGGGGCGCTCGAACCGCAAGGCGTACTGCTACCTGATCACGCCGCCGATGGAGTCGCTGACGCTGGAATCGCGGCGCCGGCTGCTGGCCCTGGAGGAGTATTCGGATCTGGGATCCGGGTTCAACATCGCCATGCGCGACCTGGACATACGCGGGGCCGGGGACATCCTGGGCGCCGAGCAGAGTGGATTTGTGAACGAGGTCGGCTTCGAGATGTACAACAGGATCCTCAACGATGCGGTGCGCGAGCTTAAGGAGACCGAGTTCTCCGATCTGTTCAAGGATGTGGAAGTCACGCCCGAACGGCCCGAGACCACGGTGGAATTCGATTATTCGGCGCTGCTCCCCGGTGATTACGTGACCGACAACGTGGAGCGGCTCAACCTGTACCGGCGGCTGTCGGGCACGCTGGATGAAAAAGAGCTCGACGACTGGCGCGAGGAGCTGGTGGACCGGTTCGGTCCGCTCCCGGAGGCGGCGCAGAACCTGATCGCCGCCACGCGCATCAAGATCCTGGCCGGGCAGCTCTGGATCGGCAAGGTGACGATCCGCTCCGGACGGATGTGGTTGCAATGTCCGGACCATGCCACGGACATCGGCGCGCGTTTTTATGAGGATGGCGGCTTGCAGCATCTGATGAATCAACTCGAATCAGCCTTTCCCGGCCGGTATCAGTTGGTCCAGAAAGACAAATCGGTACGATTTGTCATCACGGAAATCGCCGGTCCGCAGTCAGCGCTCGATTTTCTGCGGGGCCTGCAACCCGATCCTGCGCTGCAACCGAACAACCGCACCGGCACGGGAACCAAAGAAAGCATGGATCCGGCAGCTGCCGCATCTGGTTATTAAATATGTCAGAACGAATGTGTACCTTTACGACCTGACGTGTAGTAGTGAATGAGATTTACAACGAACAGATTCGCGTCCAGCATGATTCGCATCCTACATGATTCGCGTCCAGCAGATTTGAATCCAGCATTATTCGCATCCAGCAGATTTGAATCCAACATGATTGACACCAAGCCCGAAATATCACTCAGTCAGTACGCCGAAGAGATCCGGCTTGGAAAAGTTGTGGCCTTTCCGACCGAGACCGTTTACGGACTTGGAGCGGATGCGTGGAATGCCGATGCCGTGGCCCGGATTTTTGAACTCAAGGGCCGTCCGCCGGACAATCCGCTGATTGTGCACGT
>RECX01000257.1 GCA_007693825.1 Balneolaceae bacterium | reverse complement strand
CCGCAGTCGGGCAGTGGTGCTGATAACAATGCACCACCGGCCGGATCCGGTTGACCAAGCCCCTCGGTCAGCGAGTCCGGTCAGGCGTGACAGCCGGTGATATGGGTAATCACCGCAATGATGGATGAGGTATGTTCCCGAAAGCAATGCCCGGAGGAAATATCCGGAGGCAATGCCTGAAAGGTGGAAGATGTCTCCCGTCGCACAATGGTCGACGCCGGATAAAAACTACATGAGTTACGCTAACAAAATGTTGCACAGTGCAGGTTAATTATTATTTTACGGTTCAAGGAAGCGAATAATTTCCCGCTTGCATTTCCTGTATCGCGGTTTATGGGGAATAGCCCACATTTTGTATCATCTGCAGCAAATGGATTATCTGAAAAAAGAGTTGCACCGCATTATCAGTGCACGAAGAGATGTCTTTGAACTCATTCACGAATCGGCGCCTGACGGGTTCTGGTTTTGGGACCTGAACGAGCCGGAGGCCCTCTGGATCAGCCCCGCTTTTGCCAATACAATCGGGTTGGACGGGCCGCAGACAAATCTGAATGGTGGAAAATGGACGGAGCGCATCCACCCGGAAGACCGCGATGCCATGGAGGAGTGGATCCGGAACCATGCGAACGGCGAGGTTTTTGAACAGTCCGTACGCTACAGGATGGACTCGGGCGAGGAGCTGCGGGCGAACTGCCACGGGCTGGTCATTACTGATGATGGAACGGGAGGATCGTGGTTCCTGGCGGCGCACCGTATCACCGGGCAGCGCGGCCGCGCCACGCATCCGTCACGGGAACAGAAAGATGCCATTTCCCGGTCGCAGGATACCCCGCACTCACGGCAAACAGTACGGCACAATGAGCTTCGGAAACAGGAACATCTGGAGTTGCTGAACTTTATCAACAGGGAGATACCTGCTGTTCTGTACCAGTTTCAGCTTTATCCGGACGGGAGGATTGCCATCCCGTACAGCAGCACCGTGTTGATGGGTATGTTTGGAACCAGCCCGGAAGAGATCAAGAGGGATCCGGAAATCTTTTTTGAACGGATCCACCCTGATGACGCAGGACGTGTCAGAAAGGAGATTGCCGAATCGGCCCGAAAACTTGAAATCATTAACAGCGAGTTCAGGGTTTTGGTGCCGGACTTTGGTGAGAAGTGGGTGCTGAGCGTTGCGCAGCCGGGCAGGGAGAAAGACGGCAGCACGCTTTGGAACGGGATGTTAATGGACATCTCCGGGCGGAAGTATACCGAACAGAAACTGATTGAAAGCAACCGTCGCCTGGAGTCCTTCCTGGAGATCAGCGGGGAAATGACTTCGGCCGTTGAGCAGGAAGATCTCATGCAAATGATCGTCGATAAGGCGGTTGCCGTGACCGGGCTCGGCAGTGGAGCCATTTACCTGGGAAGCGACGAGGAACTATTGATTCTGGCGGCCACCACGCCGGCCCTTCCCGCAGATTTTCCCGAGGAGTTTCGTATTGCCGACCCGAAGGATCATCCGCATGCATCCAGGGCATTGAAGTCGGGGACACATATCCTCATACCGGATACATCCAAAGCCGAATTGACGCCCGCCGAAAAGGAGATTAACACGTCCGGGAATCTGAAGTCAACGCTCTTTGTCCCCATCCGTCTCAGGGGAAACAGTTTCGGGATTCTTGTATTGAGCTCGACCGGGAAGACGCATGCTTTCAGCGACGAGGAAATTCAGCTTTTGCACGGATTCGCAGACCAGGCGGCAAGCGCCATTGAAAACACGCGAAACTTTGAGCATCTCAGTGCCCATGCGCTGAACCTGGAGCGCAACATTGAAGAGCGCAAGCGGATTGAGGAACAGCTGCGGAAGAGCAGGGAAAACCTGCTGCACTCCCATGATCTGATGAGTTATGTGATAAAATACAACAGCAGCTCGGTTGCCGTTCACGACAAGGACCTCAACTACATATATGTAAGCCAGCGCTATCTGGATGATTATAACGTGAAGCAGCAGGACATCATCGGCAAACATCACTATGAGGTCATTCCGGACATCCCGCAGAAATGGAGGGAGGTGCATCAGAGGGCGCTCAAGGGAGAAGTGCTGGGCAAGGATGAAGACCTGTTCGAGCGTGCCGACGGGACGGTCGAGTGGACCAAATGGGAATGCCGTCCCTGGTATGAGGCGGACGGAGAAATCGGGGGGATCATCGTATACGGGGAGGTGATCACGGATCGCAAACTCGCCGAGCAGCAGCTCATTGAAAGTGAAAAACGTTTCAGGCAGATATTCGAGAGTCTCCCGAATATTTCAGTGCAGGGATACGACCGCAGCCTGAATGTGATCTACTGGAACAAGGCATCGGAAAAAGTGTACGGTTACAACCGTGATGAGGCCATCGGACGCAAGCTGACGGACCTGATCATTCCCGATGGCATGAAGGAAGAGGTGATATCCAATGTCGAAAACTGGATTACGGGTGGCGTCCCCATTACCTCATCGGAACTGGTGCTGCGCCAAAAGGACGGCACGCCGGCCTATGTGTACTCCAATCAGGTGCTCATGAAAAACCTGCAGGGCGAGCCCGAGATCTACTGCATCGATATTGACCTGAAAGAGCTGAAGGAGACCAGAAGGGAACTCAGGCAGACCGAGGAACAGGTAAGGGAAAGCGAACTCTACCACCGCTCCCTGCTGCAGACCATCCCCGATATCATCTTTGTTATGGACAGGGATGGCGTATTCCTGGACTACAAATCAGGAAATGACAGTAATCCGATATTCCCGTCAACGGATTTTCTGGGGCGGCATATCCGTGATGTGATGCCGCCGGAAGCGGCCGAAAAGCAGATGGATGCCATTCAGGCGTGTTTCGGGAACGATGAGGTGGCAATTTTTGAAGTCCCTCTTGAGATCAACCACGATAAAAAATATTACAGTGCCAGTACGGTTGCCTTTGGGAAAGACCGGGTCATCGTCACGGTCAGGGATATCACAGAGTACCAGAACAATCTGGAAAAGATCACCTCGCTGCTGGACATTGAGGAAAAGCAGAACGAGAGCCTGCGCAATTTTACCCACATCGTGTCCCACAACCTGAGGATCCACACCGCCAACATGCTCGGCATTCTCATGGTGCTTGAGATGGAAGACCCGGAAATGTTCCGGAACCAGTTCGTCCAGATGCTGAAAAGCTCGTCGGAAAACCTGGAAGAGACCATTGGCCACCTGAACGAGGTGCTTGCCATCCGGATGAACGAAAGGCAGGTGCTTGAGAAGATCAACCTTCATGCGGCGCTGGAAAAGGCCGTTACGGGCATACGAATGCTGGCCGAAGAGGCGGATGTGGAGATCGTAAATGCCGTGCCGCCGGACACGGGGGTCCGCGCCGTACCGGCCTATCTGGACAATATCATCATGAGCCTGCTGTCCAATGCCGTCAAGTTCCGCTCACCGGACAGGCCGTCGCGGGTGCATGTCACGGCAGCCGGCACGGAGGGCTTCACCGTTATCCGGTTTGAGGATAACGGCCTGGGCATCGATCTTGGGCGTCACGGCGGCAAACTCTTCAAGATGTACAAGAAGTTCCATGAGGCGACCGATTCCGTCGGCCTTGGCCTGTTCATCACAAAAAACCATGTGGAGGCCATGGGAGGACGGATTGAGGTGGAGAGCGAAGTGGACAGGGGAACAACTTTTAGTGTATATTTGCCGGATGAAGAATAAAACGGAAGTCTGCCTGATTGAGGATGACATGATCCAGGTGTTCCTGACGAAGAAATTCCTCGGGAAAATTGAACGTGTCGGAAAAGTCACCGATTTCCAGAACGGGAAAGTGGCTTATGACGCCCTGAAACAGCGCGCGGATGCCGGCGAGCCCATGCCGGACATTATTTTCCTGGACCTGAACATGCCGGTATGGGACGGGTGGGAGTTTTATGACGCCTTCCTCAAGCTTCCGGAAAACGGGTCGGTGGTTGTCTACATCCTCACCAGCTCCCTGGATCACAGCGATATCAGCAAGGCGGAGGAGCTGGGGCTCAGGGAGCGGTATTACTCCAAGCCGCTGAGCCTGGCGCAGCTGAAATCGATCATTGAGGGATGAACAGCTTGTTTTCAAAGTGACGCGGGTGCCACTGGATCATCAAGTTTTATCAGCTCTGAATCCAGATCGACGGAATCTTTTCCTTAGGTAGGATTTCCAGGATCATGGCTCATTACCATTTTTCTGGTTTGTAGATTGTTTTCCTTCCGATGTTTACTGTGTCGGGGAACTGATGTTTTCTAATTGATTTCAAAGTCATGCTGAAATGCCCGTCAGATAGTTTCACCAATTCATTATTCTTTCTTTTGTAAGGAAAACAGAACCAGATCTTTTTTTCTGGACAACAGTTTTTTACCATTCTCACAGCTGGCGCAATATCAGTGTCTCCGGTTATCAAGACAACTGTATCTGTTTCGTTCAACAAGCAAAGTCTCGTCAGCATAACTGCAATAGCAACATCAGTCTCCTTCTCTTCATATCTGATATTGTAGGCTTTGCAATTACTGCAATACACTTCCTTGCTTTTGAAACGGCCCAAATGCACATCCACACCCGTGTACTCAAGTGCTTCAATAAATGTGCGATGCCTGAGATGGACATCCTGAGGTTTGATATGTTTGGCAAGTGCAGAAAAATAATGTATGCAATTGATTTTCGCGTCTTTGTTAATCAGGTGCATCGATGCAGTACAAAATGAAGAGATATTCAGCCATTTTGTACCATTTCTGCTCATATGGTTGTCTCTGGCAGCTTCCCTCAAAGAGTGGTATAAATTAAACCCGTCTACCAGAATTGCAGTTCTCAAAATGAAATAGCTTGCATAAAAAAATAAACCCCTGAGATCGTAACCTCAGGGGGGCCAACTTTTCAACAAAGTTGGGGATGATAGTAACTCAAATATAGCTTTAAATGAACAAAAATCAAAGTTGTTCACCCTCTTTCTTGTTGCACTTACATCCTATATGTGATGCCAAAACTTAAGTACACATCATAGCTGGTTGCAGGAATGTTGACCAATTGAAAGTTAAACTTTCAGATAGCACGGATTGCAAGCTGATTTCGACCAAATTGAAAGTCAGCAAGCAATTGTCAAGCGTGATCCGGCTCAGTTCACCACCACATCCACCACCTCGACCCGCGCCTTGCCGATGTCCCCGCTCTCCAGCATCTGCTCCAGGCGCTCCATCTGCGGCTGGATCTGCTGCCGGATCATCTCCCGCTGCGCTTCGGGCATCTGCTCCAGTTGCGCCTCCATCTGCTTCATGGCCTCGCGCGCCTCGGCCAGATCCTCCTCGGAAATCAGCTGTTCCAGCCCCTCGATATGCACCTCGGTCACCATGGGCACGGGCAGCCCGGAATGGACCTCATAGTTGCTGAACCGGTAATTGACGGTCACATTCTCCTCGCCGAACGAAAACCGGACGGCGCGGATGAGCATCTCGCTGCGGTCCACCCACACGGTGACCGACTCCGGCACCTGATCGGCCATGAAATCGTCCTCATCATCAAAATCGTCGTACATGGGCTCGTCGAGCGGATCCATTCCCTCGAGACCGGCCAGGAATTCGGGATCGTCGACGGTGACCCGGTAGACCTGGTGACCGTCGTGCGTCTCCCGGACAATGCTGCCGGCGTTGCGGATCATCTCGATGTAGATCTCGCCGGTGAACCCGGTAATCTCGTCATCGTCGAAAAAATCGTCCGTCTCCACGGGCTCGAGCACATAACGTCCGTCGCGCTCCACCTTGACGAACGTGGACGTCGTCTCCTGTCCGTCGAACATGCCGGCGGTGATCCGGTTGGTGATCTGCAGGCGGTCGATCTGCCGGATGTGCTCCTGCTGCGCCTGCGCGAGCCGGTCGGCCAGATCCGACGGCGAGGGCTGTGCGGCGGCGGTTTGGGTAAGGGTGGATGCGGATGCGGCCAGCAAAACGGCCAGTGCAAGCGCGGACAAAAGGGAGGCGGGCATCAGAAAACCCGGGAATCGGTCACGTATCATGAGAGTACCTCGGAACGGGATGGTTGCGGTTTCATCTGTTTATTTTTTTTATTTCTATCGTCAGATAGAATACCCATGACGGAAATAATCATACGCCTGTGTGTCGGAATACAATTCCGTCATGGGTATTTCATGGGGATAAAGTGTGTGTGATCTGTTTCAACGTTACAACATATCATCCGTGATTCCTGCTTGTTTCATAATTGCGATTTGTGTTCCTTTTCGCAAATCCTTTTTGCCATGGATCGGAACTGATACAACTTTTTTTGCCTTGGAATAGATATGATGGGAGCCTTTAATGCGTCGAAGGTTCCAACCCTGATTTTCAAGAATTTTCGCCAAATGACGCCCGGAAACTGACTTCATACGTGTATTTCGTATACTTCGTCCTCTGGGCCAATTTCAATATTATCTTCCTGAACAACCTCCAGATACCCCTCAATGGCTTCACGAATATTGGCTTTCGTCTCATCCAGTGTGTCTCCTTCACTCACACAGCCAGGCAAGGCCGGTACTTCAGCCCAGTAACCGCCTTCCTCTGCTTTATGTATGACGACTTTGATATTCATGGCACAGTGTTTATCACGATAACGGAATATATCAAATAACGCATATATACAAAAACATCCGGGTAAGAGGTGACCTATTCACCGTCCAGACTCATTGTTATAGTTATTTATTCAAAAAAAAAGACTTGTAATGAATACCGATTAAGCCGCAGTACTTCCGGGCTGGAGCGCGCAAGCCATTGAAAGCGCCAAGAAAATGAACAAGCCCTACGTGGTCGTCAGCTTTGAGGACTTCGAACCCCACGCCAGGGGAAACGATATCCCGGACGTGAAAGTCGAGGACGACGTGGTGCTCATCGGCAAGCAGAAAAACAACACGATCACCATCCGGTCTTTCACCGAAATCACCAACGCCATCAACAACGTGCTGGTGAGCCGGCTGCCCACGGCCATTCCGCGCCGGTCAGCGCGTTAGGCAATGAGCGCCGATCTATTGTAAAGAGCCGGATTTTTTCTTCGGCTGAAAATTCTTGAGCCTGGATTTGGATTTTTTCTCTTCTTTCTTGAAATGGTCGAAGAGTTTGTCCAGATTATTATCAAAGGTAGTTACCAAAACCGCTTGAATAACTTTTCCCGTCAGCCACCTCTGATCCGTATTGCCATGGCCACAAACGACCCCCTCATCATCGCCCATCGGGGCGAATCGCACGATGCCCCGGAGAACACGCTCGCGTCCGTGAACCTGGCCTGGGAGCGGGGCGCCTCAGCGGTGGAGGTGGATGTGCACGCCACGGCCGACAGCAAAATCGCGGTCATCCACGACAGCAACACCCTCCGCACCACCGGCCAGAAACTCATCGTGGCGAAAACGCCGCTGTCCGACCTGCAGCAGCTCGACGCCGGCTCATGGAAAGGCCCGCAATGGGCCTGCGAGCGGATCCCCTCGCTGCCGGAAGTCCTGGCCACAGTCCCGCCCGAAGGCAAACTTCTGGTGGAAATCAAAAGCGGCCCGGAGCTGCTGGAACCGCTGCGACAGGCGACCCGGGACAGCGGCCTGCGTCCCGATCAGATCGAAATCATCTCCTTCAGCCTCGACACCCTCACCGCCGCCAAACGCGCGATGCCGCAACACAAAATGATGTGGGTGATCAGGTCGCATCCCCTCTGGCGGCAATATATACGAGGTGTGCATCCGAAAGCGCTGCTCATGAAACTCGGCAGATTCGGCATCACCGGCGTCACGATCGGCGACAGCCGGTACCTCAACCGCACCTTCGTGCATCACCTGAAGGCGGCGGGACGCCCCGTCTATGTCTGGACCGTCAACGACCCGCTCCGGGCCGCCGCACTGCTCAAATTCGGCGTCGACGGCATCACCACCGACCGCGCGGCATGGATGACCACGGTGATGCAACAATTTAGAGGGTAAAGGTGCTTTACGTTTTCTTTTGTTATTTGCTATTAAGTAATCTTGTGGATGATGTTTTTCCGGAAAACGCGGGTCGGTTTTGAAGGGATGGTTCCGATAATTGGCTGAGGTTTAAAAATCAAGTTCACATATCCCGGCAGCCGGCACTGCCAGGATATTTTCATTGAGCCATAATTCCCGATGGCCTTTGTAGATCAGATACATACGGTCCAGCTGTAAATCATCAAAAGCTGAGAGCATGGAGCGGGAAATTTTGGGCGTTTCAGATAATTTAATCTCAAATCCCAATCTTTTCCCTCCTTTCAAAACCAAAAGATCGAGCTCTGTCCCTGTATGTGTTCTCCAGTAATAAAAGTCGCGTGATTTGAATTTGGAGATGAGTTGTTCAATGATAAACCCTTCCCACGAGGCGCCGGATTTAAGGTGTGTATAAATGCCGGTTCCTTCAACCCCCAACAAGGCATGCAATACACCGGAATCCCGAATATAAACTTTGGGTGCTTTTACCTGTCTTTTTTTCAGGTTTTCATACCAGGGCTGAAGTTGCCTGATCATGTAAGTACCGGTGAGGATATCGAGATATCTTTTTACGGTAGGTTCAGAAACTCCCATTGCCCGGGCAAATTCAGCACCATTCCATATCTGGCCGTGATAATGTGCAAGCATCAGCCAAAATCGCCGCAGGGTAACATGCGGGATATTGAATCCATAATTTGAGATATCCCTTTCCAAAAAGGTTTGGATGAAATTTTCACGCCACGAAAAGCTTTGATCATCATCCGTTCCCAGAAACGACCTGGGAAAGCCACCACGCAACCAAAGTTTCTCCAAATTATCAATCCCCACCTCATGCAAATTAAACCCTGATAAATTGATATATCCGATTCTGCCTGCCAGACTTTCCGATGATTTCTGAATCAACTCAGGTGAAGCACTCCCCAAAATGAGAAATCTTCTTCCGGAATCCGGTTCATCTGCCAAAACCCTGAGCAA
Source organism: Balneolaceae bacterium (assembly GCA_007693825.1). Lineage (GTDB taxonomy): Bacteria > Bacteroidota > Rhodothermia > Balneolales > Natronogracilivirgulaceae > SKNL01. Next base: position 334 of record RECX01000257.1, on the reverse strand, counting down.
TGGAAACAATTCTGGAATCCGCTGTATCTCATCCAAAACAACAAGCCCTTTCTGCTGCTGAAGAATTAACTTGGGTGTTTCGCTCAACAACTCATAATCTGCCGGATCTTCCAGATCAAAGATATTGCTTTCGGTCGATCTGGCAATAGCACCAGCCAGGGTGGTTTTACCACATTGCCGGGGCCCCATGATAGCCGTTACCGGGTTATTCCTGATGGATGTTTCAACATCCTTAATAAAATCGGGTCTGTCTATTTGCATGTGTTTATAATTTTCGATTTCGCTTACGCGTTTCACTGGGCACTTCGTGACCTTCGGTTCGCTTACGCGTTTC
>RECX01000203.1 GCA_007693825.1 Balneolaceae bacterium | reverse complement strand
CCGAACTGCACGGACTCATTCACCATGAAATTGTTGTGCATCACCAGCGAGGTGTACATATGGTGGTTGTTGTAGCCGATCATGTCAATGGAGATCATGCCGCGAATGTCGTCGTTGTTGCTGCTGGCGCGTTTCGCGAAGTGGCGGCTGCCTACGTGGTTGGTATTGATGTTGCTGGCCCTGATGGACTGCGGGATGCGCTCCTCTACCCCGAAAGCGACAAATACCAGGGTGTAGTCGGGACGGAAACCGGTGGCCGGATCGGAGAGCACCCGGGCCATTTCCAGGACGGCGGCCACGCCGGTGGCATTGTCATCAGCCCCGGGCGCTTCGATCGTCTGCCAGTTTGCGCCGTTGTTCCAGTTTTCGTCCCGGTCGGCGGTGGAGTCGTAGTGTCCGCCGATCACATAATAGGAGTCGGGATAGACGGAACCTTCGATCGTAGCTACCACATTGACCTGGGGCATGTTGCTAAATGGCTGTTGTGCCGATGCCACATAAAATGTGTCGTAGTAGACAGACGAAAGTCCTGGCATGCCGTCGAAAACCTCCCTGATGTAAACGGCGGCGTTGTGTTTGCCGCGGGTGAATGAGATCCGGCTGCGCGTGCCGCCCGCATCCTCCAGTACCTGGATGTGTTTCCGGAGACTGTCGAGAGATATGGCGTCGATCATATCATGGATGACATCCTCGGGTGGAGGGGTGCCGGCCTGAGATGAAGCCGGGCCAAGCGATGCCGCCGACAGGTACAGGGCCATGGAAAGTATAAAGGTACGTGCAAAAAAAGACATAGGAACGTATGGGTTGATGGACAGCCCGTGTAAACAGGCCTGTGATGAGAAGATGCGACTAATTTACTTGACCAGCATCATGCGGTTGTGAAGGCGAGCGGTGCCGGCGGTCAGTTCATAAAGGTAGATTCCGCTGGGAAGGGCGGACGCATCGAAAGAAACCTGGTGCGACCCGGAAGCGAACCGCTGGTCTGCGGCAATGGCCACACGCCGGCCCAGAAGATCATAGACGGCAATGCGCACATGTGAGGCCTCCGGCAGGGCAAACGGGATTACGGTGACCGGATTGAAGGGGTTGGGATAGTTTTGCCCCAGCCGGATCTGCTCCGGGAGCTCGCTGCCACGCAGCCCGGGATTGCTGCCATCAGAAGAGGTCGGGTCGGCAGTGTTGCCGGTCATGCCGAAACGCACGGCATCGGCAACGGCGTAGCTTGGCGAGGACGTACCGGAGGCGTCATTGCTGATGATCACCTTGTCGTCTTCCGTGCCGCTGAAATACCAGGTGCCGATATCCACCCATCGGGATCCGTCGGTGGACTGATCCACCCGCACGGTATCCACCCCGTTAAGGTGATGCACGATGTAGGGGGTGTTTTTGGTGCGGTTGAAGGAGGCCACCCACCATCCCGCCACCGTGTATTCGTGTCCCGGCTCGAGATCAGGGAGGTAGGTCACGGTCTCGCTGCCGTCACCGGCGGGGACCACGAGCGACGGGGATTCACCGTAAAAACCGGGATTGGCCGTCTCGAACCAGCCGTCCGTCATCGTCACCTCGTCCATTTCAGTGTCCAGGATAACCTCTTCGATCAGCTCCCGGGGCAGCTTCAGCGAGTCGGCGGGGACAATGGCCAGGATGGTCGGAATATTCCGGTTGACGAATGGGTAGTTGACCAGCTGGTCGCCGACGGTCATATGGGTGGATCCGCCGCCGTCCAGGTTCAGGGCTTCATGGCACCCCAGATCGGACAGCACATCGGCCAGCACATCAAAAGCCATGCCGGGGGACTCGTTGGCCACAAAAAGCAGGGCGTGGTTGTCTTCGGTATAGCATACGGCGGTGCGCGCCCGGCGCTCATCAAATTCCCCGACGCCGCCCCAGATGAGCTCTTCGGTGAACGTGATGTTGATCTCGCCGTCCTTGATCAGGACGGGTCCGCCCCCGATGCCGACCAGCAAGTCCTCAAACGGGCTGCCATCGTCGCGGCCGGGGGCCGGGGCGGGCGTGCCGCGCTCGTTGGGGATGGCCTGGTCCAGCCGGTACAGGTCATCGATGGTTGCGCCGAAATGGTAGATCCAGTCCACACTCATGCTCCGGTCGGTGTTCACGCCGAAGTGTCCGCGCGAGATATGGTAATTCCGGGAGACACCATCCACCGTACGGCTGAGGATGGATGGATTCTGCGATTTGATGTCGCCGCCGGGATAGACGATGGTGGACAGCGACGTGCTGCCGGAAAAGTACCCGCCGTTGATGGCGGCAATGGAGCCAACCTCCCTGGAGAAGGCGGGCAGGCCCTTGCTCGACGATATGTAGGGATGGAGGATGTACTCCTCATTGGCCATGTCCAGTTCGATGTACCACGCCTTGCGCGTGTCATTGTTATACAGGCGGATGCCCTCGGGCAGCTCAAAATCTTCGGTGATCTCGACCCACTCCGACCGGGATGCATGGTTGTCCTGGGCATAGGCTGAAGCGGTAAAACCACTCCACAGGTTCAGAGAGAAGAGAAGCAACAGAGTGAAGCAGGTTTGGCAGAAGCTTTTTGCCGGAAAGGACTTCACCGTCCCTGTGTGTCCTGACGGACTTTGGTTTGTGGCGAAGAGCCCCGGTTGTCCTGTCCCTGTAAAATGGCTCCCTGCGACAGGGTGCCCCTCACTTCTGGTCATATTATGCTCCTCATGCCTGTTGTTTCCATTTGATGTTGCATCCGATCGAAGGTTTCTGATCTTCGGTTGGCTTGCTGCCGTCGACCAGTGCCTGCATGGCCGCTTTCAGGTCGGCTCCGGTGACCGGTTCGTCGTTTCCGCGACGGCTGTCGTCGAACTGCCCGCGGTACACCAGCGAAAGATCCTTGTCGAACAGGTAGAAATCAGGAGTGCAGGCGGCGGCGTAAGCGCGGGCCACTTCCTGTGTCTCATCGTACAGATAGGGGAAGCGGTAGCCGTAACGTTCGCTTTCTTCCGCCATCTTGTCCGGTGCGTCATCCGGATAGTTTTCCACATCGTTGGAGTTGATGGCCACCACCCCGATACCCTTGTCGATGTATTCGGAAGACACTTCCACGAATCGATCCCGGATATGCTTCACAAAGGGGCAATGATTGCAGTAGAAGACGACCAGCAGGCCGTGTTCACCGGCGATCTGGTCCCGGGTGAAGATGTTGCCGTGGGGATCCGGGAGGGAGAAGTCCGGGGCCTTGGTGCCCAGTTCAAGCATGTTGGAAGGAGTGCGTGCCATAGGAAAAGGAAATTTCGTTGGTTCGAATTGCTGATTACTTGTGCCGAAGCCAACAAGATAGTTTATTGACGAATGGATTTCCATAATGCCCGCAAAATAGCATGATATACCAACAGAATAATGCATTTTTCATTATGGAAAGGTTGCGCAACCTCTTATTTTTAGTTTTTCGCCACAATCAACCGCAATATGGACACCCAATCGCAGCCTGTCAGGCCTGACTTCAGCAAGATACAATGTGTATTTTTTGATCTGGATGACACGCTGATCGACCACCGAAAAGCCCAGGAACGCGCCCTGGTGGATGTATGGACGCAGTACCCCGAACTGCAGCAGGTGGAACCGCTGGATTTTGCCAGGGAGTATGCGGCATCCAATTACCGGTTGTGGGATGCCTATCGCAAAAGCGAGGTTACCCAGGCCGAGCTGCGCCGATTGCGTTTCGAGCAGACATTCCGCCAGCTCCGGGTTGACTCGCTTGACTGGCGTGAAGTGGACCAGGTCTACATGGATTGCTATTCCCGTCACTGGGACTGGATCCCCGACGCCCGGCATGCCCTTATAGAGATCTCAAAACACTATCCCGTTGGGATCATGACCAACGGTTTTATTTTCGTGCAAAAGAAAAAGTTTGAGTATTTTTCACTTAATCGCCATACCCGTCATCTTATCATTTCCGAGGAAGTGGGATTTCTGAAACCTGACCCTCGCATTTTTGCATTTGCTGCCGAAAAATCCGGATTCGATCCGGGGGATCTGCTGTATGTCGGCGACTCGTATTCGTCCGATATCGTTGGCGGTTCCCGCAGCGGCTGGAAGACGGCCTGGTACCACCCGGCTGAGCTGGACCCGGATGAAGATCTGGCCGATCTCGTTTTTTCCGGATACGCTGAGCTGCTCAAGGCACTGGCGGTGCCGCAACGTGAATGAAAACCGGCCTTAGGACGCTCGTCCGGGCTGCCGGACGCATCCACCATAAGCCATCCGAATCCAGCAGAATCAAATCGTATCCATCAGAATCAGCTTCAACAGAACCGGAACTGCAAAAATCAACCTAACCTGATCCACACATCCAACCATGTCCAAACAGCACCTTACCGAACCTGAAGTGACCCTGGAACTTGCCAGGGAGCACGGCCTCACCGACGAAGAGTTTGACAAGATTTGCGAATACCTCGGCCGCACGCCTACGTTTACCGAGCTTGGCGTCTACTCGGTCATGTGGAGCGAGCACTGCTCCTACAAGAATTCCATCGCCGTGCTGAAAACCCTGCCGCGCAGCGGCCCGACCCTGCTGGTCAGCGCCGGGGAGGAGAATGCGGGACTGGTGGATATCGGCGACGGCCTGGCCTGCGCGTTCAAGATCGAGAGTCACAACCACCCGTCGGCTGTGGAACCGTACCAGGGCGCGGCCACCGGCGTGGGCGGCATCCACCGCGATATTTTCACCATGGGCGCGCGTCCGATCGCCGCGCTGAACTCGCTGCGTTTCGGCTCCATGAGCGAGCCGCGGGTCCGTTATCTGGTGGATGGGGTTGTGCGCGGAATTGCGGATTACGGCAACTCTTTCGGGGTGCCGACGGTGGCCGGCGAGGTGTATTTCGACAAGAGCTACGAGGGCAATCCGCTGGTCAATGCCATGAGCGTGGGTACTGTGAAACACGGGGAGACCGCATCGGCCGTGGCTGATGGGGTGGGCAATCCGGTGATCATCGTCGGCGCGTCGACCGGGCGTGATGGCATCCACGGGGCGACTTTTGCCTCCGAGGAGATCAGCGAGGCCAGTGAAGCCAAACGCCCGAGCGTGCAGGTGGGCGACCCGTTCACCGAAAAGCTGCTGCTGGAGGCGACCCTGGAAGCGCTCAAAACGGGCGCCGTGGTCGGCATTCAGGATATGGGTGCGGCGGGCATCAGCTGCTCAAGCTCCGAGATGAGCGCCAAGAGCGGCACCGGCATGCGGCTGGACCTGGACAAGGTGCCGCTGCGCGAGGACGACATGAGCGCTTATGAGATCCTGCTTTCCGAGAGCCAGGAGCGCATGCTGATCGTCGCGGCCAAGGGACGCGAACAGGAGGTCATCGATGTGTTTGGCAAATGGGACCTGAACGCGGTGGTGATCGGTGAAGTGGTGGATACGGGCCGGGTGACCTATCTGCGGAATGGTACCGTGAAGGCGGATATCCCCGCGGACTCGCTCGTGCTGGGCGGCGGCGCCCCCGTCTACATCCGCGAAACACAGAAACCGGAGTATCTGGAAAAGACCGCGACGACCGACCTGTCGCCCTACATCGATATCGAGGATGTCGAGGGCATCATGCTCAGGCTGCTGGAATCGCCGAACATCGCGTCCAAGCGATGGGTCTACGAACAGTACGATCATATGGTGCGGACCAACACGGTCACCGGTCCGGGTCCATCCGATGCCGGTGTGGTGCGTATCAAGGGCACAAAAAAGGCGCTGGCGGTGGCGACCGACTGCAACGGCCGCTACGTTTACCTGAATCCGCGCAAAGGGGGACAGATTGCGGTGGCCGAAGCGGCGCGCAACGTGGTCTGTTCGGGTGCCAAACCCATGGCCATCACCAACTGCCTCAATTTTGGCAATCCCTACAAGCCGGAAGTCTACTGGACGTTCAAGGAGGCCGTCGGCGGCATGGGCGATGCCTGTGAGATGTTCGGCACGCCGGTCACAGGCGGCAACGTGAGCTTTTACAACGAGAATCCGCATGGCGCGGTTTTCCCGACGCCGGTCATAGGCATGCTGGGGCTCATCGACGATTATGAAAAACATACGATGCGGGCCGGGTTCCGGGCCGAAGGCGACGAGATCCTCTATGTGGGGGCACCACGGATCGGCATCGATGGCAGTGAGTATCTGGCGTTCATTCACGGCATCACGGCAGGTGATGCCCCCGACCTTGACCTGGAATTTGAACTCAAGCTCCAGACAGCCGTTCTGGATGTGATCCGCAAGGGGTGGGTCGCATCCGCCCACGACCTGTCTGATGGCGGGCTCGCAGTGGCCCTCATGGAAAAAGCGATCTTCTCCGGTCTGGGAGCCCGCGTGTCCCTCGACCTTCCCGGACAGAGCACGACCGAGCAGCTGTTCAGCGAGGCGCAGTCCGGCATCCTGCTGAGCGTGGCCCCTGAAAACATGGATCAGGTGCGCGAGTCGCTGGCCGAATCAGACATCCCCTCCACTCATCTCGGAACCGTCGCGGGTCAGTACCTGATCGTGGAGGACTTTGCCGAGATCCGGGTGGATGCCTTGCGGGAGATTTACGAAGGCGTGCTTCCCGATGCCCTGTCGCAGACGCAGGCGGTGTGAAGTAACCGGCCGGCAGACCAGTCCGGAGTGATATGACCGGCTGGTAGTTTGGTCCGGAGTGATATGACCGGCTGGTAAATCGGTCTGGTGTGGTGTAGTCTGGAAGCAGCTCCGGGAACCCGCGCGGTGCTGCTTGTGTTGGGACGTGGTACAAAACAAACCTGTGAGCGCATCCACCTGTGAATGCATCCACCTGTGAACGCATCCATCATGAACGGAATTTTGGTGCCTGCCGCTCACAAGCAACCACACCAAATCATTTGACAGATGAACGACAAAGTAGTACTCATTGCGGGCGGAACCGGTGGTATCGGATCGGCGACAGCCCGCCTGTTTGCCAAAACCGGAGCAAAAATCGTCCTGGCGGCGCGCAACCGTGAAAAAGCCGACGCCATTGCCGCAGAAATCAATGAATCGGGCGGAGAGGCATGGGCCGTAGACCTGGATGTGACCGATGTGTCGTCCGTCTACAAGATGACCGACACGGTGATCAAAGAGCTGGGCCGCATCGATGTGCTCGTGAATGCGTTTGGCACAGGGATGATCCAGGGTATCATGGATGTTGACCCGGAGAAAGCCAAAAACGTGCTTGAAGTCAATGCCTTTGGCACCATACTTGTAACCCAGGCCGTACTGCGGCACATGATCTCGGAGAAATCCGGCAAGGTGATCATGTTCCCGGGAATCCTCGGCAAGCATGCGATGCGCAATTCGTCGGTCTATTCCGCTTCCAAGTTTGCCGTGACAGGGTTCACCAAGGCGCTGGTGGAAGAGACGCGCCGCCACAACATCGGCTTTTCGCTGCTGTACCTGGGCGGAGTGGCCACGGAGTTCTGGGAAAATCCGGACGTGGACATGAAAGTCCAGGCTGACAAAATGCTGACACCTGAAGAAGTTGCCAAGGCCGTGTACTACGCCGTGACCCAGCCGTCACCCGCCGTGCTCAACGAGTTGGTCATCCAGCCGGATTCCCACCAGATGATCTAGCGGGGCCGGCGATTCACGGTACATCACGGACCACTCACGGTACCCTTATCCGGCAGATCTGACTGGATTACTGTTTCATCCAGGGATACTGTTTCATCCGGGATTACTGTTTCATCCGGGATTACTGTTTCATCCGGGATTATTGTTTCATCCGGGATTACCGTCCCGTCTGCCTGTTTACGGCTTACATAACTTCCTTGAGGGATTTCCGCGCGATGTCGATGCCCTCATCCACATGCTCTTTCCCGATGATCAGCGGCGGACGGAAACGTACGGCGTGTGTTCCGCACGACAGCATGAGCATGCCGTTTTTGTGCGTGGCCTTCAGGAATCCGGAACGTTTGCCTGGATCGGCAAAATCAAAGGAGCACATCAGCCCCTTGCCGCGCGCGCTATGGATTCCGTCAAACGCTTCCACCAGCTCGTGGATCTTTTCCAGCAGGTAAGCGCCGGTTTGTGCGGCGTTCTCCACCAGCTTGTCCTCCTCGATGATCTCGAGGTAGCGTGAAAAGCGGACCATATCCACCAGATTTCCACCCCATGTTGAGTTGATGCGGGAGGATACGCGGAATACGTTGGTTTCCAGGTCGTCGATGCGGGTGCCTGCGAGGATGCCGCAGACCTGTGCCTTCTTGCCGAATGCGAGGATGTCCGGTTTTACGTAATGTTCGTGCGCCCAGAATTTTCCGGTCAGGCCGATGCCGGTCTGGACTTCGTCATGGATCAGCAGGGCTTCGTGCCTGTCGGCAAGGTCGCGCAGCGCCTGGTGGAACTCCGGACGGAAGTGGTTGTCGCCTCCCTCGCCCTGGATGGGTTCAATGATGATGGCGGCGATATCGTCCTTGTGTATTTCGAAGTGCCTTTCGGCCTGTGCGATGGCTTTCTTCTCCATGGCAATCACCATATCGGTGTTTTTCTGGTCCATGGGGAAGTGCATTTTCGGGTTCACCACGCGCGGCCAGTCAAATTTCGGGAACAGGGCCACTTTGTTGGGTTCGGTGTTGGTCAGCGACATGGTGTAGCCTGACCGGCCGTGGAACGCCTGTTCAAAATGGAGCACCTTTTGGCCCTTTTCGACGCGATATCCCTTGTGGAAATTCTTCTGCACTTTCCAGTCGAAGGCAACTTTCAGCGCATTTTCGACAGCGAGTGCGCCGCCGGCCACGAAGAAGGCGTGCGGCATATCGGGTGGGATGCCGACCCGGGAGAAGGTTTCCACGAACTCCGCCATTTCGGTGGTGTACACATCGGAGTTGGAGGGATTGTGCATGGCCACGAAACCGATTTTCTCACGGAATTCCGGATTATCCACCATTTTCGGGTGGTTCATACCCAGCGGATTGGAAGCGAAATAGGTGAAGAAATCGAGATAGCTGCGGTCTTCTTTGGCATCGTGGAGATAAGGACCCCGGCTTTTATTAAGGTCCAGGACCATGTCGAAACCGTCGGCCAAAATATGTTTGCCGAGTGTGGAATGCACAGCATCAGGCGTAATGAGGGATTTTTGAGTCATGAAACCAATGATTAGGTGGTGCGGACGTGCAGAATAAAATTGGAACCATAAGCTACCAAAAACCGCGCTCAGTACCAAAAACAGCCCGTTTCCTTTTTGGGTTTTCGTGTGAAATCGGCGTTTAAATAATTTGACAATGGAAAAAAAATTCCATACCTTTCTAATCTTGACACTGCGGGGTGGAGCAGCTGGTAGCTCGTCGGGCTCATAACCCGAAGGTCGCAGGTTCGAATCCTGCCCCCGCCACTA
>RECX01000218.1 GCA_007693825.1 Balneolaceae bacterium | reverse complement strand
AAAGGCAAAGCTGAGGGCTGCGATAAGGGAGATGTTCTTGAAATGTTTCATGGCTGTATAGATTAGAAATTTGGATTCGTGACCCATAATGGTTTTGAAAGGTTATTCAGGACGGACGCGGATCATGCGGAGTTCCTGGCCACCGCTTTCCTGAACGCGCTGGTCTTTCAGGTCCTCGGCCTGGAACAGCAGTTCGTCGGCGGCGTCGTTGGCACCGGTGATGCCGCTGCACGATGACAGGATAAAGGCAAAGCTGAGGGCTGCGATAAGGGAGATGTTCTTGAAATGTTTCATGGCTAAACCTCTAGTTTATGTTTATTGTAGTATTGATACTATTCTATGAAATTGAAGGACACAGTTTACCCCTACATTTGTAGGAGTAATAAATACATCATTTGTTACAAACTATTTAGCATTTTTAAAAAATCTGATAAACCTGCATGAAAGCGACCTATGCTATTATTAAAATTCTTTAATAATATAATACACAATTTGTACTTTTCACAAAGTAAAAAATGCCTGAAATGCATTTTTTTTTAGAGATTATCCGAAAAATTTGAAATTAGAAAGTAACTTTGGATAAATTGTCGAACCTGCGTAGGTTTCATATTTCAGTATAAAATCGCTATAAAATAAGTAAAAATAAAGCTTTGTCTACAGTATCTTCTGATTATTCCGGCTTGATCGACGCCATTCTGCGTGATGACAGAGAAGCGGTAGATGATTTGTCTGCTGATTTGATGAGAAGGGCAATCCTCTATTTAAAGATCAGAATGGGGGCGCCAGAAAGCATTGCAGAGGAATGTGCCTATCAGGCATTTTCAGATGTATTTGAAATGATACGAAATGACAGAATCTCAGACAGAAAGTCTATTTTTAAATATTTCCTGACTGCTTCCAGGAATGAATACCTGAGATTTAAGAAAATTGAACAAAGGTCGGATCTCGATCCTTCCTACTCGGAGAACTTAATCCCTGAACCAGCTCAGCAACTTCAAAAACTCATCGACGAGGAAAGGCAAAAACTATTAAAAAAGTGCCTTCAGAAACTATCAGAAGCAAATCGCAGCTTTATCCTCACTTTCTTTTCCGCTGCTTCCGTGAACCTCCTGGAAATTTCCGAAAAGTTCAACTTTTCCTATGCAAAGACGCGAACTCTCAAGACCAGAATCATGCAGGAATTGCAGAGATGTGTCGAAAAAAGTAAATAATTACAACTTTTTTCAAATCCGTTGCGAATCTTACTGGAAAAAGTTATAATCAATAATGGCATCGTTTTTTCAGTTATTCTGCTCGTACCGAGCCGGAGTCTGGTCAATCGCATGCTTTATGTAGCAATATTTAAAAACTAAGGAGTTTTAGAAGTTATGTCAGAAGAAAGAGAATCCGGTGTCGTCAAGTGGTTTAACGGTGCCAAAGGTTATGGTTTCATCAGCCGTGAAAGTGGCGAAGATTTGTTTGTCCATTTCAGCGAAATTCAATCGGAAGGATATCGGGTATTGAATGAAGGTGAGAAAGTCGAATTTACGGTCGCTGAAAGTGATAAAGGTTTACAAGCCAAGGAAGTAATTAAAGTGTAAATCCCGCAAGGGCTTATTTTACTTTGCTTTTTTTGCGATAGTTCTGAAAAAATAGTAGCGGTTTTTTGTTAGAACCGCGCATATGCTCCTTTATTCAGAACTACCATGCTTCGCGTTTATCGTATACCTTGAGTATAGCTGGACCTTTATGTCCTTGTTCTGGGAATTACTGCTTATTTTCTAGAAGCCGTAACTTCCTGCCATTCATGTAACGCTGACGGCTTGGTATCCCCCAGCCGTATGTTGAAGCACTTCTTTATTCTGTATGATATATACAATAGCTGGCGTCGGACTCCTGTTCCTGTTATTTGTTGCTGTTCTTCTCATCAGAACTATGAGATATACCAGGCATCACGGAGAGAAGAACAGGCTGGTCCCCGGAGATTTCGATATCGATGAAGCCGCCGAACGTCTAAGTGAAGCCATCAGCTACGAAACGGTTTCGTCTCAAAGTTCCAAGGACTTCAATGAAGATGCCTTCTTGCAAATGCACCGCTTCCTGGAAAATGCGTTCCCTCATATTCATCGGAAACTTGCAAAGGAAATCATTAACGATTACAGCCTGCTGTATACATGGCCTGGAAAAAATCAGGCCTTGAAACCGGGAATGTACACATGCCATATTGATGTCGTCCCTGTTGAACCCGGAACAGAAAAAGACTGGAAGCATCCACCGTTCGAGGGCAAGATTGCGGAGGGATACATCTGGGGAAGGGGTGCCATGGATGTCCAGGGAGGTGTGCTGGCAATCATGGAAGCTGTCGAGCATCTTCTTGAATCGGGATTCGAACCGGAACGCACCATTTATCTGGGATTCGGACACGATGAGGAAATTGACGGACACAAGGGGGCCTATGCCATCGGGAAGCTGCTGGAAGAAAGAAATGTGGAATTGGAGTTTCTGCTGGATGAAGGCACACCCATTGTCCACGAGATCCTTCCGGATCTGCCCAATCCTGTGGCGCTGGTTGCCGTTGCAGAAAAAGGATATCTGAGTCTCGAACTGTCAACGATCGCGGAAGGCGGACATTCATCTGTTCCTCAGGGGCTAACTTCAATAGCTGTTTTGAGTGAAGCTATTCACAAACTGGAAAACAACCCCATAAAAGGAAAAGTGGATGGGCTTGTCAAGCGAACAATGGAAGCTATAGGCCCGCAGATGCCACTCCCATACCGGGTCGTAATGGCGAATCTGTGGCTTTTTGGAGGATTGGTAAAGCGTGAACTCGACCGGATGCCGGCAACAAAAGCAGCAATGAGCACTACCATAGCAACTACCATTTTTGAATCAGGGATCAAGGAAAATGTGCTTCCAACACAGGCAAGAGCCATCGTGAATTTCAGGATCCATCCAAACGATACAATAGATAGTGTCAAGGAACACGTTGAAAAAGCAATAAATGACCCGAGAATTGAAATCATGGAATTGCACGGATCCATCAATCCTTCACTTGTTTCTGACGTAGAGCAACCAGCATACAAATTACTGAGAAAAACCATAAAGAAAGTGTTCCCTGAAGTTGTGGTCGCCCCATCACTTATGGTTGGTGCAACTGACGCCCGCCACTATTCCGGCCTTACAAGCAACATCTACAGATTTCTTCCTCTACGAGCTGATGAAAGTGACCTGGATCGTGTACATGGCACAAACGAGCGGTTGTCCAAACATAATTATCATGAGATGATTTTCTTTTATTCACAACTCATAAAGCGATCCGCCGGTTCACTTGAAAAGTATGCCTGATACCATGCGTGTTCTCTATATTTTTCCTCATCCCGACGATGAATCATTCGGACCAGCACCTGCAATAGCTTCTCAGATCCGGCAAGGCCATGATGTGTTTCTTTTGACATATACCCGCGGAGGTGCAACGAAGGTTCGTCATAAGTACGGATACAGTATTGAACAGATGGGTGATATCCGGTTCAAGGAAATGCTGAATGTAGCAAAAGTACTGAACCTTACGGATATGACCGTACTGGATTTGCCAGACAGTGGGCTCAAGGAGTTGGATCCGATGGAAATTGAGAATATCACGGAAAAGCATATCCGTTCGGTAGGACCTGACGTACTTGTCACCTATGCTGTCCATGGAATAAGTGGATTTCATGACCATCTGGTGGCACATGCCATTGTAAAAAGAGTCTTCTGCAAGTTGCGCAAGGAATGGGAGAAGGCACCAAAAAGACTGGCTCTGTTTACCCTGGCACCGACAGATACGGATGAAGGGAAATTCAAACTCCACACTTCTAAAGAATCCGAAATTGACTGTGCGATTCCGGTGTCAGCTCAAGATATCCAAAAAGCAGCAGAAGCCCTTGGCTGCTATAAAACGTATCAGGAGGTTATCAGGGACGCAAAAGTTCTCGAGAGGACTGGCGATACCATTTTCTTTGAGTTTTTTCAGGAAAGCTACAAACCGCACGTGAACTCAATTTTCCACGCACTTACAGATGGGTGAACAAAAGCCCGCTTTCGCTATCGGTTTGTTTCACCAGGCAAAAGGGAGACCAGTGTTTCCCCATCATGATTGGAGATGCCGACATACCAGTTGTCATCCCATTTCCAGGAAACAATATCCCTGTCTTGATAATGCACAATGTGATAATCGGTGTCCCTGATGCAATGCGCCATGGCTTCATCGCTTCTGGACAGATAATTCTCCATCTCAGGTATGTGAAATGCGAATATATATATAATGTCGCCTTCATCCACCTTGTACTCAAAGAGCGGGGTGTAATATTCCGGTAGCAGCTGAGATTGCACGACACCGGCCAAAACTATGTTTTCAAGCTCTGGAATGGAATAACTATTTTGAAACATACTTGCTATTTCACTGTGAAGATCCGCTTCTGACCCGGATGCCAGATCTGGCGGAATGAGCATCCCTCCATGATTGACGAAGTACTGATACACGTGTGATTCTACTGCCGGGAGCGCTGTATTGTCCGCCCGCATGTTCATGTCCCGTTCACTGAATATGCTGAGCAAATAAATAAAAAGAGATAATATAAGCAGCGCAGCCAAACCCAGGGATATCCTGGAAAAAGTCCCGGAATAAATTTTGGATGGAGATTCCTTGTGTGCAAAATCTCTGTTTGTATTGACTTCACTGCGCATGGAAGCAATGGTTTGCAATATCCTGTTTCTCAGATGATCCGGAGCCGGATGAAACTCGGTTTTCTGCTTGACGAGCTGCTTCAACCATAACTCCTCTTCGTAATACTGTCTTACATCTGTGTTGCTTTCCAGAAATTCAAAAAAGGATTTCTCTTCGGCCTCAGTTGCCTCCCCGTCTACGACCGGTGTGACCATCTCGTATGCTTCTACTCTGCTAAGCTTTTTTGCCATTGCGTATGGACGGGGTATGCCTTTGTTCAGTTGAAGATATATACATGTTAATCAACGTTAACTTTGCGCTTTCACACAAAGTTCCATTTTTGTTTCTGAATTTATCAGTTAATATGAAAATTTGTACCTTGTTGCCCAATTGTGTGATTCTCTTCCCATTCAGGCACTCTTTCAAGTTTTTTGTTACATATACCCCCATGATTCTAAAAGGCAAAAAAACGATTCCCTTACTTCTTTTCTCAGTAATGTTGCTGATTGGACTACCTTCTCTGTCCCAGGTAGTAGATGTGGAGACCCACAGAACACAAGCTGATACATTGCAGAGATTTGCAGGAGGATTTGGTATCGGACTTGAGATATCAAAAAACACATCAAAGATCATCAATTTGAAAAACTCGGCAGACCTGACATACAGCACCCGCCAGCATGAGTTTCTTATTTTAGGAAGAAATAATTTCTTGCGTGTGGAAGGCAGCAATGTACTCAATGATGGCTTCATTCACTTGAGAAGTGTGCTCTACCGGAATCGCAGTATCGCACCGGAATTTTTTTTGCAGGCACAATATAATCTTGATTGGGGTTTGAAAAGAAGGGGCCTGGCGGGAAGTGCCGTACGGATCCGATTTGCTCAAACAGAATACTTCAGAGCTTTCGCTAGTACAGGTCTTATGATTGAAAATGAGATTTGGCAGAATGATGAGAAGTCCCTGAGAGAAGAAAGGACCCTGCTCAAGTCTACAACCAGTGTAAATGTGAGGGGCAGAATTGCAGAAAACCTGGATTTTGCGGCAATCAGCTATTACCAGGCCCGCCCGGACAGATTCTTCAAGCCGCGTTTTACCTCAGATTGGCAATTACGATTCCGTATGTCAGAAAATCTGCGATTTGTGTTTCAATTCGTCAGTACCTATGACTCGGATCCGCCGTTCAGCTCATCTGATTTCATTTACGAAATAAATAACATGATCGAAGTCAGGTTTTAAACGTTATGGGCTGAACCGATGTTTACAGGAGATCATTTCAGTAAATGACTGAGTGACGTCAATGACTTTTTATAAATGCGTAAGTTATATCACCCGTGAAGCGTCTGTACCAATACATCGCGCCCTCGATACACGAGGCGACCGTTTTTTTACGTTCTACCTGACCTCCAAAAATTATCGCATGCTTTTTCGAATTTTCATACCGCTATTAGTTGCCTTTTCAGCTCTTTCTTGCTCGTCAGACAGTGGCGCCGCGGAAAATCAACCAGCAGAACAGGAACACGATTTTTGGGTAAGCCTAGAAGAGGCACAGAGCCAGGCATTGGACAAAGGCAGATATGTCCTGCTGGATGTGTACACGGAATGGTGCGGGTTCTGTCGCCGCATGAATCGTGAAACCTATGCCGATAAACGCGTCCAGGAAGCAATTGACCAGTATTTTTATCCTGTTCGCATTGATGCCGAATCATCACATATGGTTGCGTTTCAGGGCCAATCGTACAGCATGCAGGATCTGGCTCTTGCATTTGGAGTACAATCTTTCCCAACCACCATCTTCCTCAACCCGCAAGGCGAACCTGTTGCTCTTCAGCCAGGATTCATAGAGGCGGAAAGATTTCACAAAATGCTCTCTTTCGTAGGAAGCGAGAGTTATCGCACACAGACATTTCAGCAGTACACCGAATCCAACTGATAACTTTTTGCGCAACGTACCACAACAATGACCCCGATTATCCCATCCCGTTCCCGGTTTCTGACATTAGGTATTCTGTTGGCCATTTTCTCACTATCTGTGACGCAATCCCCGGCACAACTTCGGGGGAGCACGGAAAAAGTGGACGTCGAAACATTCCTTTCGGTTGAAGCAGTACCGGCCGGTGAGTCTTTCAAAGCCGCTGTTGTTCTTGATATTGCGGAAACCTGGCATGTAAACGCCCACATACCGACTCTTGACTATCTGATAGGTACGCAAGTTACCATGGATCCCAAAGACGGGTTCATCATTGCAGACATCCGGTACCCGGAACCGGACGAGTATGAGTTTGCATTCGCCGGCGGTGAGGCACTGCTTGTTTACAGCGGCAAAGTACCTGTATACCTGGACATCCGCGCGTCATCAAACCTTCAGCCAGGCACCTATGAGATGACCGGCTCGGCAAGGGTCCAGGCCTGCGATGACATGAACTGCCTGGCGCCATCCAATCTGCCGGTCAGCATTCTGATTGACGTGGTGGAAAAGGATTCAGATGTGCGGACCGTCAATCAGGATGTGTTTGCTGATTATGATCAGGGGATGGCCGCTGCAGATTTGTCCATCCAACCCGGCTCCGCCAATGAAATCGAGGCCATGTTCCGCGAGCGGGGTCTGCTGCTGGCTTTACTGGCTCTGTTCTTTATCGGACTTGCCCTGAACCTGACGCCATGTGTCTACCCGATGCTCTCAGTAACGGTATCCATTTTTGGTGGGCAAAATGACCCAAATATGTTCCGGGTTTTCTCCAAAGCGCTTATCTATGTTTTGGGAATCGCAACCATGTACAGCATCCTGGGGGTCCTCGCCTCATTCAGCGGGGAACTGTTTGGTTCATGGCTGCAACACCCATGGGTCCTCGGCGGAATTGGGCTTCTGCTTTTTGCACTGGCACTCAGTATGTTCGGCCTCTATGAAATACAGATCCCTTACTGGATGGCATCCCGTATCGGTACGGGAACATCGACAGGATTTGTCGGTGTCTACTTTTCCGGTCTGGTTGTCGGGATATTCGCCGCTCCGTGTATCGGCCCCCCCATCATAGCCCTTCTTGCATTTATCGGTGCCCAGGGTGATCCGGTATTCGGATTCTGGTCCTTTTTTGTGCTTTCGATGGGACTCGGACTGCCATACCTGATCCTTGGCACGTTCTCCGGGCTTTTGCCGAAACTTCCCAAATCGGGTGTCTGGATGGTCTGGGTGAAAAAGGTGTTTGGAGTTGTGCTGGTTGCACTGGCACTGTTCTACTTCTCAATGCCCTTTATTTCAGTCAGTGATGCCTACTGGGTCATTCCCATCAGTTTTATCATCGGAGGGGTTTACCTCGGGTTTCTGGAATCATCAGGACGCGGCACACCGGTTTTTTCAAAAGTCAAAATGGCATTTGGAACCATCGCCATCATCATAGGTGTCATTTTCATCATGAACCTGCAGAAAGAGGGAATGGAATGGGAACCCTACGGAGAGGCAAAACTTGCGCAGGCACAGAACGAAGGCCGGCCTGTGGTGCTGGACTTCTATGCCGATTGGTGCATTCCCTGCCTGGAGCTCGAACGAATCACCTTCACCGACTCCCGTGTCATCGAGGCAACCGACCATATGGTCCGATTGAAAGTGGATCTGACGCACTTCGACTCACCAGAATCCGAGGAAATACGCCGCCAGTATAACGTGGCCGGTGTGCCCACGATCGTTTTCCTTGACGATGACGGAAATGAAGTGACCGCAGCGCGCGTCGTGGGCTTCGTCGGTCCCGACGAATTCCTCCGCAGGGTGGACCGCGTCAAATAATTGCCCGGATAATCAGGGGCCCTGGAACTGGTCCCAGGGGAACTCTTGTGGCAGGCCGGCAGCGAATTGCATGCGTTCACGTCTGGTCGGATGTTCAAATGCGATCTTGTGGCACATGAGTGCAAGCTGACGGGTCTGTTTGCCTGTCGATCCGTATTTGTGGTCGCCGGCAATGGGAATGCCTTCTGCAGCAAGCTGGACACGGATCTGGTGGAAACGACCGGTTTTCAGATCAATTTTCACCAGGGAATGTTCTCCCTGCGTTTCGAGTCGCGTTATGTTAAGGACAGCCTGCTTGCTTCCGGCGGACTCTCCCGGTTTTTGTTTCCCGTCATTTTCCGTCAGGTCATTTCTGCCGGAGGTAACAACCACCGCCATTTTTCGGGATGGATCCTTTTCAAGCTGATGAGTCATTTCCCGGCTTTTGATATTCTTTCCCGCAACCACGGCAAGATACTCCTTCACGAAGGTTCGCTTTCGGATCTGTTCGGAGAGCCGGGAGGCGGCTTTGGAAGTCCGTGCCAATACCATCAATCCCCGCGTTGGCCGGTCGAGACGCTGCACAAGACCAAGGAAGACGTCACCGGGTTTCTGGTATTTGTCTTTCAGCCACTTCTTCAGCAGGGACTGAAGGTCACGGTCGCCCGTGTGGTCACGCTGAGAAAGCATGTTTGCGGGCTTGTACACTACCAGTAAGTGATTATCCTCATAAAGGATGTCGATATTTCTGTACCTTTCCGTAATGGCAAAACTCCGTATTTTTAGCACAATTTTCTCTGGAACACGAGCATTACGCATGTGCTCCCCGATACGCAATATACTTTACCTGCAAAATAATCTGAAGATGGATAAACATCCACGATAGATGGGCAGACATCCACGATAGATGGGCAGACATCCACGATAG
>RECX01000347.1 GCA_007693825.1 Balneolaceae bacterium | reverse complement strand
CAGGAGTGGGGCGGGATTATCCGGCACGGAGCCAAACTGCTCTATGCTTTCTGCGAGGCCACCGTGCCCAAGGTGACCGTGATCACCCGCAAGGCCTATGGGGGCGCCTACGATGTGATGAACTCAAAGCATATCCGCGCCGATTACAACATTGCCTGGCCGACGGCAGAAATTGCCGTAATGGGCGTAAAGGGTGCCGTTGAAATCATTTTCCGCAAGGAGATCGCGGAAGCAAAAGATCCGCAAAAGAAAATGGCGGAACTGGAGTCAAAATATGAAGAGCATTTTGCCAATCCGTGGCGGGCGGCCGAGCGGGGATATGTGGATGATGTCGTTTATCCCTCCGAAACCCGGCAGAAATTGATACGGGCCCTGAATGTAGTCCAGTCAAAAGCAGACCACGTTCCCAGGAAAAAGCACGACAACATGCCGCTGTGACGATGTGTTTGAATGCCGGCAATGAGGCAATTGGGCAATGTGACGCCAATGTCACGATAGCCAGAATATCAATATGGCGTTTCAGACCAGGTTCACTTCCGGTTCCAGGCTGATCCCGAAGCGATCGTGAACTTCCGCACGTATGGTGTGTGCCAAATCAAGGATATCCTTTCCGGTGGCCTTTCCGTGATTTACCAGGATCAGGGCATGGCGCTCATGCACACCCGCATCACCAAGCCGTTTCCCCTTGAAGCCGCATTGGTCGATCAGCCAGGCGGCCGGTATTTTGATCTGGTTTCCGGCGGGATAGGATGGGATTCCCGGGTGCGTCCCACTCAGTTTGCGGAACTGATCCTGCGAGATGACCGGGTTCTTGAAAAAGCTGCCGGCGTTGCCGGTGACAGACGGATCGGGGAGTTTGGAGGACCTGATTTTCCGGACGGCCGAACCGATATGGCGGATATCCGGCTCCGTGATGCCGTCCGCGCTGAGCACTTCTCTCAAATTGCCATATTCCAGGTGCAGCCGGGGCTGTTTGCTGAGTCTCAGTGTGACGGAGGTAATGAGAAATTTGCCTTTCAAATCCCGTTTGAAGATACTGTCGCGGTAACCGAACCGGCACATTTCCCGGTCAAAGCGAGTCAATTCGCCGGTTTTCAGATCCATGGCATCCAGCGACACGAAGACCGAATCCAGCTCAACGCCATAGGCCCCGATGTTCTGGATGGGTGCGGCGCCGGTCTCGCCGGGGATCATGGAGAGGTTTTCGAGTCCGCCCCAGCCACGGTCGATGGCATGGCGCACCAGGTCATCCCAGATGACGCCGGCTCCTGTTTGCAGGACCACTTCATGGTCATTCTCTGACAGTACCGTGATACCGGGAATGCGGATTTTCATGATGAGCCCGGGGAAGTCCTGCGTGAACAGGATGTTGCTGCCGCCGCCGAGTATGAATCGGGGCTGTTCCAGAAAAATGGCGGTGTCCATAAGACGGAGCAGGTCTGCTGTCGAGGATATTTCGGTCCAGAACGCAGCATTGGCATCAATCTGGAACGAATTGTGGGGTTTAAGGGAGACCCATTCCCGTATCATGGTACTGTTGTTTCGGCTCACGCGTGATACCTGGTAACGGAGATAAAAAAAGATGTAAAAAGGTAATGAATACCATAACTAAATACTGCCCGGAATCGTAATAGATATAGAGGCATGATACTGTTTTGCGCAGAAGAAGTTCCTCTTTTTTTCGTTGATGGGCAGTAGGTGGGCATTCGCGGAGAAAGTGAATGTTGCAGCCTGCCGGTCATATTCGCCGGTCGTTGCGATGTCGGCAGGCCTATGTGAGTGATTTTTATGTCTCACGAAACCCGGTCGGGATGCCGGAAGATCCATGGGTTGGGATAATACATGGGCCGACACCCCGGGCAACTCACTTGTCTTTCGAAAAAGGGGTATGCCATGATAAAAAAGCGCCAAAAGAAACCCGGGGCCGATCTCCGGAAGTATTACGTCATCAATCTGGAAACAGGCCTTATCATCACGCTGGTGATCCTGAATATCCTGTTCCGGGTACACTTCAATCCCGCTTCGCAGTTTGTCATAACAACAGTGGAGCAGGAAGTGATCAGCATGGAGGAGATCATGCGGACCGAGCAGCTTCACCGTCCACCACCACCACCCAGGCCGCCGGCTCCTCGTGCCGTTCCGGATGAGGAGATTGTCGAGGATTTGTATTTCGACCTGAGTACCGATTTTGACCTTGATATGGCTCTGGATATTTCTGCTCCGCCACCGTCATTGCCGGATATGGCAGAGCCTGATGATGTTGATGAGCATGAAATCTTTACCATTGTGGAGGAGATGCCGGTGCTCCTGGGTGGGGCCGCGGCCATTTACGAATTTCTGCACTATCCCGAAATAGCGCGCAGGGCGGGAATAGAAGGCAGGGTTATTGTCCAGTTTGTTATTGATCAGGATGGCAATGTCACGGACCCTGTCATTGTTCGCGGCATTGGCGGCGGCTGTGATGAGGCGGCCCTGGAAGCCGTAAGCCATATCAAGTTTTCACCCGGAAGGCAGCGCGGGCGTCCGGTCAAAGTGCGATATTCCCTGCCGATCATCTTCCGGTTATCGAACTGACGGGTTGAATGGACTTGAACAAAAAAAGGGCAGTGAAATCAATCACTGCCCTTTTGCTTTGGGGGTGATAGCCAGATATTTTACATCCTCTGGCAGGATCGGGGTTTCTTAGAAGCGCTCCGGTTCCATTCCCCATTTGCTCGGGGAACGCCACAGGCTGGAACGCAGAAGTTCACGCATGAAGAGGAACTCTTTCGGGAGACGGTCGTACAGCTTGGAGAACAACTCCTCATGTCCGAGCACCTCTTGTTTCCAGATCTCGCTATCAACGGACATCAGGTCGTTGAAATCTTCTTCGGAGAAGTTTTCAAGTCCGCGCCAGTCCATGTCTTTGTAGCGAGGCATCCATCCAAGCGGGCTTTCCAGAGCGAAAGCTTCTCCACGTACACGCTCGACGACCCACTTGAGCACGCGCATGTTTTCGCCGAATCCCGGCCAGATGAACTTGCCGTTTTCGTCCGTGCGGAACCAGTTCACACCGAAGATCCGCGGCGGGTTGGGAAGCTCACGGCCGATCTGCAGCCAGTGGTTGAAGTAGTCGGCCATGTGGTAGCCCATGAAAGGAAGCATGGCGAACGGGTCGCGACGCACTTTGCCGAGCGTACCGGCGGCGGCGGCGGTCATCTCCGAACCCATGGTAGCGGCACTGTAGACGCCAAAGTTCCAGTTTACGGACTGGTAAACCAGGGGAACTGCGTTGCTTCGGCGACCGCCGAAAATAAAGGCCTTGATCGGCACACCTGCGGGGTCTTCCCACTGGGGATCGATCGACGGGCACTGCGCAGCAGGTGCCGTAAAGCGGGCATTCGGATGAGCCGCCGGCTTGCCTGAATTGGGATCGTATTTCTCGCCACGCCAGGTGGTAAGGTTTGGCGGAGCCTCCTTGGTCATGCCCTCCCACCATACATCGCCATCCTCAGTGAGGGCGCAGTTGGTGAAGATGCTGTTTTTGCTCGCGGAAGCCATGGCATTCGGATTTGACTTTTCGTTGGTACCGGGAGCCACTCCAAACCATCCTGCTTCGGGGTTGATGGCCCGAAGCCGGCCATCCTTGTCTTTTTTGATCCATGCGATATCGTCACCGATGGTGGTCACTTTCCAGCCTTCCATCTCTTTCGGAGGAATGAGCATGGCGAAGTTGGTCTTGCCGCAGGCGCTGGGGAAAGCGGCTGCAACGTATGTTTTCTCCTTCTTGGGAGATTCCACGCCAAGGATCAGCATGTGCTCGGCCAGCCATCCCTCATCGCGGGCCATTGTGGATGCGATCCGCAGTGCGAAGCACTTCTTGCCAAGCAGGGCGTTCCCGCCGTAACCGCTTCCGAAGGACATGATCGAGCGCTCTTCCGGGAAGTGCGTGATATATTTGGTTTTGTTACAGGGCCAGGCAACATCTTTCTGTCCTTTCTCAAGGGGGGCGCCTACCGAGTGCAGGCATTTCACATAGTCACCATCCTTGCCCAGTACATCCATCACCTTCTTGCCGATGCGGGTCATGATACGCATGTTGACCACAACATACTCAGAATCGGTGATTTCAACACCGATGTGGGAGATCGGAGAACCGATCGGGCCCATGCTGAACGGGATGACATACATGGTGCGGCCTTTCATGCATCCGTCGTACAGCTTGCTCAGCGTGGCCTTCATCTCTTTCGGATCCAT
Source organism: Balneolaceae bacterium (assembly GCA_007693825.1). GTDB lineage: Bacteria > Bacteroidota > Rhodothermia > Balneolales > Natronogracilivirgulaceae > SKNL01. The sequence goes on along the minus strand of RECX01000347.1, from coordinate 5,151 downwards.
CCAGTTGTTGGTTGGACCGGCGTCTGATTTTCTTTTGCTGCAGATATAGGTGCTCTCTTCCACCCGTGCCACGTCGGAAGGATCGGAAAAGGCAGCATAGCTTCCTGGCCGCTTTTTCTCATTCAGTTTGGTGAAGGTTCCGCCATCGACCAGAAGCTGACAAAGTCGGTCATACTCCTCCTGGGTTCCATCAGCCCACGCTACATTGTCGGGCTTGGTCAGGGCGGCTGTTTTCTCCACCCATTCAATCAGTTTCTTGTGTTTAACCCACTCAGGGTGTTTCATAACAGTACTCCAGTGATTAGAGGTTTAGAAATATCGGCTTGTTTGCCATTCTACAATGTCTGTTTCCTTTGGTACCCGTCAGAAAGCCAGTCGCACTTTCCGTACTGCATGTCAGTCATTACTGTACTGCGTAAGATAACCTGACAGATTTTTTTGTGAAATTCTTTTTATGGATCACTATCAGATTGATTCATCCATCTTTTTCAAAAACAATGATACAGAATGAATTTGAATATTGAATTAAGAAAGCGGTTCTGCATTTTTCTTTTCAAGTTGGAATCCGGGTAAACGGACCGAAACAGATGCCGGGGGGCTATGTGCCGGATTCCAGATGCCGGACTCCAGAAAACAGGATTTCAGAAAACAGGATTTCAGAAAACAGGATTTCAGAAAACCGGATTTCAAACCGGCAGGTAAACCTTGAACTCGGCACCCCTTTCCTCATCCTCCACGTTCCGCACCCTGATTTTTCCACCGTGTTTCTGAATGATCTGTTGAGAAATGGAAAGGCCCAGGCCCAGCCCGAAACTGGTATTCTTGTGCTTTGTGGTAAAGTTCGGTTTGAATATCTCCCCGATGACGGATGACGGAATGCCCGGTCCGCTGTCCTTTATGGATACCCAGACATACCGTTCATCGTGTCCGCAGGAAATAACCAGCTCTCCCCGGTCCTGCATGGCATCACAGGCATTGATGATGAGATTGGTCCATACCTGGTTCACCTCGCCGGTGATGACATCGATTGGAGGGATATCGGAGAAATTGAGGATGACATCAACTTTCTTGAGCCGGTTGGACAGCAGCAGCAGCGTGTCATTGAGTCCGTCACGGAGATCCGCTTTTTCGTATTTGCCCTTGTCCTGCCGGCTGTAACTCTTCAGGCTGGATACGATTTCGCCGATGCGCTTGGTACTGGATTGCAGGTTTTTCAGGAAATATCCGCTCTCGTAAAAAAGGATCATGCTTTCGAGTTCTGTGCGCCGTGGTGCGCCGGGCTTGTCGCCGATCTGTTCCTTCACAAACGCAAGCGCCTCATCGCTCATGGAGGTCACTTTCCTGAGCAGGCTCCGCGGCAGATCGGGATAGTCCCTTTCCCACTCCTTCAGTTTCTGCCGCTGCTGGTCGGAATCCCGCAATACGCGGCGCAGGCCAAGCCGGAAAAATTTGTCGTAGTGGCATTCCTGGTCCGGATCGGCCTTGTGGATGATCTCCGGGAGATATTCCAGCAGGTTGTCAGAAGCGCGAAGCATGGCTGCCGCCGGATTGTTGATCTCATGGGCGATACCGGCCACCAGCTGTCCGAGCGTGGCCATTTTTTCCTGGCTGATCAGCCGGTGCTGGGTTTCCTCCAGCTGCTTGAGCGCCTCACGCAAGTGGTTCCGCTCCCGCTCAAGGGTGTCGTTGATGCTTTCCAGTTCCACGTGTACCGAGACCACATGATGGTAGCGATCGATCAGATTGCCGATGATCAGCTGCTGGGCGAGCAGGGCCACTTCGTCCCGGCTGCGCTGCAGTTCCAGGAAGTCCTTTTCCTTCATCTTGATGGCCTTGCAGGGACTTGCGGCAACGGCTGTTGTGAGCACCGGTCCTCCGGTCACAAAGGAAATGAGCCCCACGAGTGCACCCGGACGCAGCCAGTCAACGGTGATATTGCGCCCGGTCTGTGTCTTCTTCGACAGCTGCACCGTTCCCTCCAAAAGGATGAAGACCGATTCATTGAAGTCCCCTTCGCTGAAAAACCGGTCATCCTTTTCAAAATCCAGGACTTCCACGTCAAAAGCACCGGATGCCTGGAGATACTTGGCAATCTGCCTGGTGATGCGGCTGGGGTCCTGAAGCCAGTTTTTGGCAAAGTTTAATATCATGGTCGTTATCCTGAAAAAATCGGATGGATCTTCATTGGGCAGCTGACGGAGGCCGGTCCGTTGTCATGCTTTACTGAAGTTACTCGTCACTGATGCTTCTGCGGGTCCGGATGGATTCCGAGATTTTTTCGGCATCAAGCGTGCTCATATACGGAAGGATATTTTCCTCCTCTTCAATTACGAAATCGGTCAGCAGATTGACAGCTGCTTCCAGAAGCTCTTCCCTGGTCCACGGCTTGGGGATGTAGTGGTGCAAACGGGCTTCGTTCAGTGCCCTGACCGTATCGTCCAGCCCGGCCTGTCCGGTAAGCAGCACTTTGCGGGAAGCGTGGGTCCGCTCGTCGTTATGCAGCTCGATGAGCAGTTCCACGCCATTGTCCCCCGGGAGGATATGGTCGCAGAGGATCAGCCCGATCTTCTTGTCGTCATCAAGAAGCTTTTCGATCACGTCGCGGGCCTCCTCGGCTGAATTCGCTGTTTCAACCGGAAACTGCTCTTCCAGTTTTTCAAGGTCCCGGACAACCGCATCCAGCACTTCCTGTTCATCTTCGATGCAGAGGATATAGATATCGGATCTTTCCATAGGGCAGTGTTAATGGTATCGCTGTTGAGGTTAATTTGTGACTAAAGGCCAGTAAAAAACGGCGTAGGCAAGAACAAGCATGACACCCACGGCGCCGATGATCACGCCGACCCGGGCCATGTCCTTGGTGCGTATGATACCGGTGGACATGGCAATGGCGTTGGGCGGGGTGGATATCGGAAGTGCCATGGCCAGGCTGCAGGCGACGGCAATCACGATGCCGGTGACAAGAAGGTTGAAACTGTCGCCCATCACACCGGAAGTATGCAGGCTGATGACAAGCGGCATCATCAGAGTGGCCGTTACGGTATTGGAGAGGAAATTGGACATGCCCACGGCCACCAGCGCGAAGACCAGGATGAGGGTGATGTACCCCATGGCTCCCCAGTCAAGTCCGGAGATCATCCAGACGGCCAGCCCGGTCTTGTCCATGCCTATGCCCAGGGAAATACCGCCGGCCATGAGCCACAACACATCCCACGGCAGGTTCCGGATATCATTTTTGTTGAGGATGCTTCCGGTTACCAGCGCCGCCACCGGGAGGAAGGCGACCATGCTGCTGGGTATGCCATGCTGGTTTTCGGTGATCCAGAGCAGGACTGTGGCAGCAAAAATCACATAGAGCCCGATTGCCTTGGGTTTGGTGTTCAGCTTGCCCTTGATATCCAGTTTGAACCGTTCGACACTTGGCGGGAAAAGAATAAGAAGCAGCCACCAGGCAAAAAGGAGCATGATGACGACAAGCGGTGCGGCCAGGATGATCCAGTCCGTGAAAGAGATGGATATTCCGTACTCGGTGAGTGCCGCGATCACGATGGCGTTGGGCGGCGTGCCGATAGGCGTGGTGATACCGCCGATGTTGGCGGCAATGGGAATGGAGAGCGCCAGGCCGAACTTGAACCGGTCCCCGGGTTCCAGCTGGGCAATGATCGGCAGGATCACGGTAACCATCATGGCGGCCGTGGCGGTGTTGCTCATGAACGCAGAGAGAGCCGCTGTGACAAGCATCAGCCCGAGGATGATGAAGCGGGGTTTGGAACCGAATGGCGAAAGCAGGTACCGGGTCAGGTTCTTGTCCAGATTGTATTTGACCGATGCCTCCGCCAGCATGAATCCACCCAGGAAAAGAATGATGATCGGATTGGCCAGCGTACCCAGATAGTCGGTGTAACTGTTTGGCTGGTAGTTGACAAGACGATGTCCGGTGTCGGTCACGATGGACTGGTCAGCCGACAACTCCTCGCTGCGCACAATGACATGCCTTCCATTGCGCTCGATCACATCCACCCGGACCGGTTCCGTTTTCCCCGGCTCTGTTACCACGAGTACGGTGTTATCGCCTTTGAGGGCATTTGCCGGTATCTGCCACGTGTTCTCCTGCAGTTCCACGGGTTCGCCGGATGGCAGCTTGGCATCCATGTACATGGGACCCTGGGCACTCAGCAGCACGATCTGCAGAAGGATGACCAGCATGGATGTGGCGTAGATGGGTATGGGTTCGAACATCCAGAAGATCGCTGCCATTATAAATATCCCGAGTCCGATGTGGCCCGCAAAGGAGAGCGTGCCAAGCGGAAGCAGGAAAGGCAGGATCAGTCCGAAGATGCCCAGAAACAGTCCTGTGATCTGAACGGTTGTCAGACCGGATGAGCCCGATTTCATATTGCTTAACTTGTTAAAAATACGCGTTTTTGACGTTACCGTAATAGTACGCTATCTATTTGAATGAATTATGAAGTGTTCTTGTGTGGATGTCGTCCGGCACCTGCGCGCAGGGGCGTTCCGGGTTGCTGTGATGCTGCAGGCACCATGCCCGGGAATACCCGTGTGTATTTTTTTAGAATTTTTCATGAATTGGTGGTACATTTACAGAGCAAAAAGCCAAGGTATATCCTGTGGATATTTTAAAGGTATTTCCTGCAGGACAGCATCCGGCCGGACCTCAGTAAACTATTGTGAGCGGCGGCAGCGCTTGTCCCGAAGGGCCGGGTTGGCCATGGATATTATTATTCTATATGGACTTATCCTCAAGGCAATACCAATTTGGAAGTTACTAACTACAATCGGGTAATACTATGACGAACAAAGTTAAATATGTATATGTTTTTGGTGGTGGAAAAGCAGATGGCGACCGCACCATGAAAGAGTTGCTTGGCGGGAAGGGTGCCAATCTTGCTGAAATGAGCCGTACGGGGCTTCCGGTTCCTCCGGGCATGACGGTCACCACCGAAGCCTGCGATCATTATTATAAAAACAGCGAGCAGTGGCCGGACGGCCTTGAAGAGCAGCTCAGGGAAGGCATCGCTTTCCAGGAAGAGCAGATGGGGGCAAAGCTGGGTGATCCCAAAAATCCGCTTCTGCTGTCGGTGCGCTCCGGTGCCGCGGCCTCCATGCCCGGGATGATGGACACCGTCCTGA
>RECX01000259.1 GCA_007693825.1 Balneolaceae bacterium | reverse complement strand
TTCCGCTGGCCGGCAGAAACAGGGCTGATGGCGGATCCATGCTTGCCGCAGCCATGCTGGCCCTTGACATGATCAAACGCCGATCCACCACCAGCTGAGACCTGAGATGAAATGTCCATGACGGCTCCCCGTCGCACAGAAGCATGATTATCATCGTCATGGACATTCTATCTGACCTTTTGAATCAGAAATTATAAACAGATGAAATGTCCATGACGGCAATCCGACACACAGGAGCATGATTATAATCGTCATGGACACTCTATGTGACCGATTGAATCAATGATTTTAAACACATGAAAGATCAAAAACGTGACAAGGCGGACCAGTGTGATCATGGTGACAGGAACCTATCCACCATTTACAAAAAACTTGCGCCGGTGTACGATCACATCATGAAAGATGTCGATTACGAGGACTGGACAGATTATATCGATGCTGTGATCCGCTATCATCATCCATACGGCGATCGCATGCTGGAACTGGCCTGCGGGACGGGCACCATGGCGCTGGCGATGGAACAGCGCGATGATTACGATATCACCGCAACGGACGCATCTGCCGAGATGATCCGTGTCGCTTCTGAAAAAGGACGCCGCCGCAAGAGCGGTATCACATGGATTGTCCAGGATATGTGCCGGCTGGATATCGGCAGCCGGTTCGACATCATATTCATGGTTTTCGACAGCCTCAACTATCTGCACCGGGTGGATGAGGTCCTCGCTTTGTTTGACTCGGTCGCTTCTCACCTTGATGATGACGGAATTTTTGTTTTTGACTTCACCACACCCAATTTTTCCCCGAAGATAGCTCCGCTGCTGGACGGAGAGCAGGGCAACTTGCGGAATTACCGCTACCGGAGAAACAGCCGCTACATCAAGGAAAAAGGGATTCACGTCAACCATTTTTTCGTGGAAAAACGCGACCCGAAAACGGGTCTGACCATTGACCGGTTCGAGGAGGTCCATGAACAGCGGGTATGGACGTTTCAAGAAATAAAATCCATGGTTATACGCTCCAAATTGCGTATGTTGGCGGCCTATGAAGATTTTGATTTCAGTGAAGCAACCGACAACAGTGACCGAATAACCATGGTGCTGCGACATGGCTGAGCAACCCGTCATATCCTTTGAAAATATTACCGTCCGCTTCGATGATCGCATCATTTTCCGGAACCTGGACTTTACACTCGAGAGCGGCGAGTTTGTCTACCTGATCGGGGCTACGGGATCCGGCAAGAGTTCGTTTTTGAAGCTGATCTACCGTGACCTGCTGCCCATCGAGGGCACCGTGCATGTTGCCGGGATGGATGTCAGCCGGCTGAAAGAACGCAAGGTGCCGGAGCTGAGGCGGAGCCTGGGCATCGTTTTCCAGGATTTTCAGTTGCTGCCGGACAGAAGCGTGTACGACAACGTGGCATTTGCGCTTGAGGTAACCGGCAAAAAACGGAGTTTCATAAAGCAACGCGTTCTGGAAGTGCTCTCCATGGTTGGCCTGAGCCACCGGCGTTTCGATATGCCTGATGATCTTTCCGGCGGCGAACAGCAGCGGGTGGTCATTGCCCGGGCGCTGGCTAACGAGCCCCGGCTCATGCTTGCCGATGAACCTACCGGAAACCTGGATCCCGAAGCGGCTCACGCCATCATGGATATCTTCCGTCAAATCAACAACCGCGGGATGGCCGTGCTAATGGTCACTCACAATTACGATATGGTCAAACGCTATCCCTACCGGACCGTCAAAATCCAGGAGGAGTCCGTCGTCGAAGTAGGCTCCTGAACCAGGCAGAAAGAATCACGGCCCGCCGTGTCACAATCTGACGTATCACTAATTACTAATCACGATCTCCAAAATATAAAAACGGATGTACCATTTGTTGTCCCGCATCACCAGAACCGCCCTGTCCGAAGCCGCTTTCACCCGAAGAGTCCGCCTGTTGCCGCTCCCTGTCCTGCTGATTGCCCTGTCATATCTTTTCCCCGCAATACCGGCAGCGTCCGCATCCACCCTGTCCGGAACGGTATCAACGCAGTCCGCATCCACCCTGTCCGGAACGGTATCAACACAGTCCGCATCCACCACTTCCGGGAACACATCCACCCGAAACGACACGGCATATCCTGGATCCGGGACGTCAAACTTCCGCAGTGATCCGGACACGCTCTGGTTCCTGATTCGCGTGGACGATATCTATTTCCGGTCCGAATCGTACCAGGGAATGCTCATGCCTCACAATTTCACTGATTTCCAGAGCGCCGTTGAGCAATTTGGCGCCAGGGTGACCTGGGGGGTCATCCCGCACCGGCTGATCGAGCCGTTGAATGCCACGGGGCACATGACGCGTGATCTGCGTGAAAGCGCAGCGCGCGGACATGAAGTTTCGGTACACGGCTATACCCATATCTGTCCGCTCAACTGCGGAGAAAGCCCCTGGGGACACGAGATGTTCTGCCCTACCCTCAATCACCATTTTACTTTTGAGGAGCAGTCTGCGCTGATCGGCAAGTCCATGAAGCTGCTGCGCGATTCGCTGGACATTGTGCCGACCTCGTTCATCGCGCCGGGACACCATCTCGATGACACCACCAATGAGGTGCTTGTGGATTTTGACATGTTCGCCGTTTCCAATTTCCGTCACGGGACGGACGGCTCCTACCCCGAAAAAGTGATTCCCGGACTGGTGGATGTTCCCGTGCACGGCGAGTTCACCTGGGCTCTGACGCCGGCCAATTACGACACGGAGCTGGCACTGGCCATAGCTGATGTGAAAGAGCGCGGCGAAGCTGACGGGTATTACAACCTGATGCTGCACGATCCGTTTACACGTCCGGGATACTACGACGGCCTGGTGATTGACTGGATGACCGACCTTCTGGATACGCTTACCACGTATTACGGTGACCGCATCCGGTTCATCACGCTCAGTGAAGCGGCAGAGATGTTCCGGGAAACGGAGGTGGCTGCGGAGGATTATCTCGCCGATTTGCCTGATGGCCTGGTGCTGGACCAGAACTACCCCAATCCGTTCAATCCGGTCACGACCATCGGCTATGCCCTGCCGGAGCCGGGCCGTGTCACCATCACCGTATACAGCGCATTGGGACAGGAAGTGGCCCGCCTTGTTGACGGATACGCTGATGCCGGCCGCCATGAGGTCCATTTTGACGCATCACACCTGTCAAGCGGTGTCTATATCTACCGGCTGCAGGCCGGGAATACCAGCGCAGACAGGAAGCTCCTGCTGGTCAAGTAAGGAATCGCGCACGCCAATACCCCGGGATCGCATCCGCCAAGGACCGCATCCACCCCGGGCCACATCCACCCGGGGACCGCATCCACCCGGGGACCGCATCCACCAGGGATAACACCAACCTCTGCACTCATACTCCAGTGCACTGGCACTCCGGAAGCCGGAGCCCCGGCACTCTGCAATCTATTCCTCCTCATCCTCCTTCCTGCGGAGGATGTAGTGGTCGACGGAGCATTTTCCCGAGCCGTAAAAGAAAAACACGACCAGCAGGACAAATATGAGCAGTGAGTATTCCAGTTCCGTGGTCGGTCCGAAAAAAGTGCTGCCCTGTCCCGAATAGTAGATTGCGCCGAGCAGGACGATGGGCATCTGTGCCAGAACGGCTATCCGGGTGAGCATTCCGAAGACGATCATCAGTCCGCCCGCCAGGTGTGCGAAGACGACGTAGTGAGAAACCATGAATGCGTTCACCGGCATGGTGTCATCGATGTAATCGTAAAGCAGCGCCAGGTTTTCCACGAAATAGTAACCTTTGTAGAGCAGCAGGGCGCCAAGAAATATCCGTAAGCCTTCGATCCAATAGTGGCGTTTTTCGACCATACGCTGATTCAGCGTGGGGATTGCTGTGGCAGTCATACGAATTCCTCTCTGTTTGGTGAGAAAAATAATACTGCAACCTGCTGCCGGTAAGTTACAAAAAATCGGGATTCAGTTGGTAGAACTCCCTCAGGACCCGGTCCACTTCCGGCCATGCGGTTTTTATGCGGTCGGGACGTTCGAGCCAGGTTTCGGTCATCACGGCAAAAAACTCGTGGATATTGGTGGCGGCGTACTCATCCACCATGACCGGCCGGCCCCGGTCCAGCTTTTCGAGCAGCTTCTGATACGATGCCTTGAGTGTTGCGGCCATGCCGGGTTCTCCTGTCCTGCGCTGCCATGCGAAATCTTCCATGGTGGCGCCCCATTCGTAATCGAGCTGATGGGCGCATTCGTGGAAAACGATATTGGACCCGTCGCGCGGACGTCGCAGGTCATAGGCGATTTCATCCCATGCAAACACGAGCACCCCCTGGTCCCATGATTCCCCGCTGCGGCTCTCGACCCCCTCGGTGACCACGCCATCGTCACCCGATTCACTGTACGGCGCCTGGTATACTGAGGGATACACAAGCACGGATCGCAGATAGGGGTACACATCCGACACACCGCCAAGCAGCGGAATACAGGCCAGCGCAGCGATCAGCAGCTTTTTCTCCTCGTCCAGTTCCATTCCGCCGCACCCCTCAAAACTTTTTTCCGCCATGAAATAGCGGATCAGCCGCTCGTACCTCTCCTTCTGCTCCCCTTTCATTTTTGAATACTGGGGGATGTGTTTTTCCAGGGCACGCCGCCAGGTGTCCGAAAAGGGCCGGCCGTCCAGTTTTCTGCGCTTCCAGTTCCGAAGAAATCCCATGTTTACGCACTCTGCCGAAGAAATCCCATGTTTACGCCCTCAAACCGGGTGTTTGGCGGATTTTTGCCACTTTTTTTGCCATCAGGGTACTCCTGTTCCTGTGGATGCGCTCCAAATCCGGTACCACTGTTCCCTGCTCAGGGAGATATCGAGGGCAGATGCTGCCGACCGGACCCGCCCCGTTTTGCCGGTGCCAATGACCGGAAAGATGCCGGAGGGATGCCGCAGGAGCCAGGCAAGAGCTACCTGGTCCGCCGTGTAGCCACCGGTCTCCTCTCCGATAGCGGCAAGGACTTCCCGAAGCCGCGCTGCCTGTTCGTTGTGCTCTGAAAACAGACGGCCACCGGCGAGCGGCGACCATGCCATGGGGGCAATGCGCTTTTCCTGGCACTGATCCAGCGTGCCGTCATGCAACGGATCGATATGCATCACGGAACATTCCACCTGGTTGGCCACCAGCGGAAACGGAAGGCGGCTCTGGAGCAGGGAAAGTTGTGATGGCGAAAAATTGGATACGCCAAAAAAACGGACTTTGCCTTCCTTGTGCAGCTGTTCAAATGCCCTTGCCGTTTCATCGGCGTTCATGAGGGCATCGGGACGGTGGATGAGCAGCACGTCGATATAGTCGGTGCGCAGATGCTTCAGTGATGCTTCGGCAGCCCCGACCACATAGTCCGCATCGGTGTTGTAATGCTGATGGTGGATACCGGGCCGGGTCTGCGAATGCTGCAGGCCGATACCGCATTTCGTGACGATCTGCATCTGGCTGCGCATGGATCCAGGGATCTTTGCCGATCCACCGGAAACGGCCTCCCCGAAAATCCGTTCGCAGGTGTAATCACCGTAGATATCGGCATGGTCGAGCGTGGACACCCCCAAATGAAGGCATCCGTGCACGAAATCCAGCAGGCTGTTAACCGACATGTTCCAATGTTTCAGTCGCCAGAAACCGGCTATGATGCGGGAACAATTTGGCCCATCCACACCCATCTGCATTTTTTGCATCACCATCCTCCGTATTTACATACCTGACCGAATTCTGTTTGATTGTCCGGCCGGTCGCTTACACGCCGGCAGCACCGCCGTCAACCGATATCAGCGAAATCAATTCGGCATACGTCCCGGAATCCGTGCTGCCATCGGTGACAGGATAGTTGTGGTTGCGGACGGACGCGATCTGCCTCCCCCTGTCGAAGTAGAAATCAAGCCGGCCCAGGACAATTCCGGCAAACCCGACCTGCGACACCCAGGTCCGGCTGCCATCCGGTTTTTCGAACAGCTCCGGTTCGGGCATGAACGTGTGGGTGTGTCCGCCGATGATCAGGTCGATGCCGTCCACCTGCTGCGCCACAACGCGGTCGCTGACACGATTGTCGTTGTACCGGTAACCGATGTGGCTCAGGCAGATCACCATGTCGCACCGGTGGTATCCTTTGAGATGCGCTGTGGTATCAGCAGCCACCTCCACCGGATCGAGGTAGGTCACGCCGCGGTGCAGATGGGGCAGCACCAGGTTTTCAAAATCAACGCCGAGACCGAATATGCCGATCTTGACCCCGGCAACCTGGCGGATCAGGAACTTGTGCACCCGCAGCCCCATGCGCGTAGTGCCGAAATCATAGTTGGTGGAGACAAACGGGAACCGGGCCTTGTCCATGACCTCCTCGAATCCACGCACCTCGTTATCGAATTCGTGATTACCGATGGTCACGGCATCGTATCCCATCTTGCTCATCACTTCGAAATCGAGGGCGCCGTTGAACTTGTTGAAATAGGGTGTGCCCTGGAAGACGTCGCCCGCATCCAGCAGCAGGCTGTCCGGGTTTTCAGCCCTGAGCTGTCTGATCAACGTGGCACGCCGCGCCACACCGCCCATTCCGGCATATCTCGGTGCGGAATTGGAAAAAGGTTCAATACGGGCGTGTGTGTCATTCGTATGCAGGATGGTGATGCGGGTCTGTGCGGCTCCCAGCACCTGCTTGTAGGGAAAAAATCCGCCCAGGCCAAGTCCGGCACCCAATATTGCAGAGTTTTTGAGAAAGGTTTTTCTGTTCATGATCAATCAGTTACGGATGCGCTGGTCGGTGTACGGTGCGATGCTTTCCCTTGCCCTGAGGTATTCTATGATGGCATCACGGATCAGGATGTCGATATTGCGGCGTTCGAGCGGTTCCCAAAGTGTGGGGGCATCCCCGCCGCCATCGGCCATCCAGTTGTTCGTGGCCAGCCAGTAGTGGCGATCGGGATCCACGCTCAGAGAATCGATCAGGATGTCACGCGCCCTGCCGTCGACAATACGGAACCGCATGCCGCTGACCGCCTCGCCGTTCACGGCAGCAAGCTCATCGGCGATCTGCCTGATCTGTTCGCCGGAAAAGCGCAGGACGGCTATGTAGTTTTCAAAGGGCATCAGTTCATAGATATGCCCGACCGTGATCTCTCCTTCCGGCAGGGGTACGCGAAGGCCACCGTTGTTCATCACGCTCACATCCACGCGCTTGCGCATTTCGGCGGTGGCGCGGTACCGGACAATGTCGGCCGACAGGTTGCCCAGCGCCCCCTCGGGTTTGCCGCGCTCGAACGGGCCTTCACTGACCGTGAGCATCCGGTCCATGGTGCGTGCCATTTCGCGGACATACGGCCCGATGAATTCGCTGATGGCTTCGTCATCCCCGATGGTGCCATCTATGTCGTAATAGATGTGGTCTTTTTCGGAGGGATCATACTCGTATATACGCTCCGAGGTTCCGCATTGGGTGAGCAGGAGCAGCGCAGTCAGAAGGGATAGCAGTCGTGTTTGTTTCACCTGTCTGTAGTGGTTATGTGGATTTCAAATCTTCCGGATTATTATCAGCGGTTCCGCATGCGGTCAAATAACATCTGCTGGAAAGTGATCCGCTGATATTCTGCGGGAATCTGAAATCGTGATTCCGGAATTCTATGGGGGGTAATATCATTTATTTTTATTATTTCAGCAAGTTCCCCATTTGACCAAAGTTCGGCCCGGACCGGCAGTTTTTCGTCCACAAACCAGCGCTCCGCCGGGAGGCCGGAGAGCGAAAGCTGCTTGGTGAGCCATTGTTCCGACAGCAAGCCCCAGGGAATGGTCAGTTCATCCGTGACCCAGAAGTGCCATTCCGAACTGCTCCCCTCCTGCCTTGCTATCCATTTTTCCGCAGCGTACCCCTCAATCTCTTTCTTCTCACCGGTTGTGTTTAGCGTGACATCGGGTTCCGAAGCCTGCTCCCCGGCGGAACGGCCCCGCATGGAATCGAACATTGCCATCATCTGCTGCAATTCCTGCCGGGTCATGATCACCGCTTTCCGGTCCGGGGTCAGGAATACGAAATCCTCCCGTGCCTGGCGCACGATTATGCCCTCAGCCCTGATATTCCCCAGAAGTTCGACGGATCCTCCTTCGGATTGAACCAGAAGGATGAAATTCGGATGGATGAGCAGGGGCGTGCTGGACACCCAGTGCTCGCTTCCGTCCGCCCTGACCGTATAGCGGGTGAGCGTAAGGCTGCCCTCGAACGTATTGCTGCCGGATGATATGGCCGATTCGCTCATCCCCCCTGATTTTGCCGATGCGGGCAGGCTTGTCCAGACCGGCATGGCGAGCAGCAGCAGAAGCAGTGCTGCCAATACGTTGCTGCAGGTTGATCTGACGGAAAACGCTGTCTGCATAGCGTGCACATCAGGATTTCCATCTGCCGGATATTGTCGTATTCTGTCCATCAGGATGAGGTTAGGTTGTCGAAAAGTGGTTCCGTTGCCTTGAGGATCCATCCGCCGGCAAGCACATCGTTGCCCTCGTAGGCCACCAGTGCCTGTCCGGGTGTGATGGCCGATCGTCCTTCGGGAAATCGCACCATGAATTCATCGTCGCCTGTCTGTGTCAGGAATCCGGGTTCACCGGTATCATTGTACCGGATAGCCGCGTTCACAGGCATTTCCTCTTCGGTGATGCGCCCGTATTTGCCCATCACGATATTGCGTGCAACAGCAGTCGTATTCATCAGCTCGGATTCCTCTCCCACGGTTATGGTGTTGGTTTCCGGATCGATATGGGTGACGTAGACCGGTTTCCCCATGGCAAGATGCAATCCGCGCCGCTGTCCGATCGTGTAAAACGGATATCCACGGTGTTTCCCAATCACGTTGCCGTCCCTGTCGACAAAAAGTCCACCCTCTACCTTCTCCTGCAGCCCTTCCACGCGGTCGCGGAGAAAACGCCGGTAGTCGTTGTCCGGCACAAAGCAGATCTCGTACGAGTCTTTCTTGTTGGCAACGTTGAAGAGTCCGTAATCCTGGGCGAATTGCCGGATTTCCGATTTGTGGTAACTGCCGAGCGGGAAGCGCGTCCGGGCGAGATGTTTCTGGTCCACCCCCCACAATGCGTAGGACTGGTCCTTGTGGATGTCCTTTCCGCGCGAGATCACGTACCGGCCGTTTTCCTCACGCACATTGGCGTAGTGTCCGGTCGCGATAAAATCACAGCCCAGCTTGTCCGCCCGCTTGAGCAGCGCCGCCCATTTGATGTGGGTATTGCAGAGCACGCACGGATTGGGGGTACGTCCGGCCATGTATTCTTCTACGAAACGTTCGATTACCCAGTCGCCGAACTCATCGCGGATATCAACGATAAAATGGTTGAATCCGAAACGGCCGGCTATTTCGCGTGCGTCGTTCATCGATTCCAGGGTGCAGCACCCGGTCTCCTTGTTGGATTTGCCCCCGCTTTGGGCGTAATCCCAGGTTTTCATTGTGATGCCGATCACCT
>RECX01000258.1 GCA_007693825.1 Balneolaceae bacterium | reverse complement strand
CCAAGATCGTACTCACCGAATTCATCGCCTACTCCGACCTCTCCGAGCTCATCCGGCTGGAAGCCCTGACACCCAAAACAATCGCAATGGCCACATTCGCCCTGTGCGGTTTTGCCAACTTTGCCTCCATTGCCATCCAGATCGGCGGTATCGGCGGGCTGGCACCCTCGCGAAAATCGGAACTGGCCGAATTCGGCATACGGGCGGTCTTTGCAGGCACCATGGCCAATCTCATGTCAGCCACCATCGCAGGGGTGCTCTACTGATCCAGGCCGGCCGATAACATGGACAAATCAACTCATACTAAGGGTTGGATACATCCGTTTTTTTGCTACGTAAGAGTCTTCAAAAAATCCTATCTTTTAAGATTGTGACCATTATTACCGTAACCTTTCAAAAATCAACGTAATTTTAAGAGTATCTATGAACCGCTCCCTTGGAATGAGCGTCCTGGCGGCGCTGATCTTCGTTTCCGGATGTACCCTTTTCCAATCTTCACAAGCTCCTTCGGCAGAGGAAACGGTCATTGGCAGAATTGGCGGAGATCCGGTCACCTACGAAGAACTGCATCAACAGTTTCATAAATCGCATACCCTTGCCAGCGAAGACGACCAGGAAATCGCTGAATTTGCAGATCTCTACATGGATTACCGGCTCAAGCTTGCCGTAGCCCGCGATGCCGGCTACATGCAGGATCCCGAAATCCTGTCGGAACTGGAGCAGTACGAGCGCCAGTCCGCTTATCCCTACTGGCTTGAGCGTCATGTGCGCGACCACCTCCTCGACGAACTCTACGAACGCTCCAAAGAACTGGTACACGCACAGCATATTCTTATCGGTCTTGGCGACAATGCCTCCCCTGCAGATACCGCACATGCATACAACCGCCTCATGGAGGCACGGGAAATCTTCCTGAGCGGGGAAAAAGACTTTATGACGCTTTCCAGTGAATACTCCACTGAGCAGCGCGGCCAGAGCATGGGCGGCGACCTTGGCTTCTTCACTGCCGGATGGGCAGTAAAGCCGTTCGAGGACGCGGCATACGCACTGGAACCGGGTGAAGTGAGCAAGCCGGTCCGCACCCAGTTCGGCTATCATCTCATCCACGTCAAGGACCGGGTGGAAGCAGGACCAAACAAGCGTTTTGCGCATATTTTCTTCATGACCCGCGGCGTTCCCGAACCGGTGGACAGCGTCCTTGCCAATGCATGGCAGGCTCATGAAGAGCTGGAACGCGGCTCCGAGTGGTTCGATGTTGTGGAGCAGTACTCCCAGGATGAGCAGTCACGACTGTCCGGCGGAGCCATCGGATGGATCAATTACGGCATGTACGAACAGGAATTCACCAGTACAATCATGGAACTGGATGAGGCCGGCTCCTACACCGAACCCTTCCAGAGTGTGTACGGCATCCACATCATAAAACTGGACTCCATCTACCAACCCACCACGGCGGAAATCAGGGAGGAACTGAGCCAGACCCTGAATCAGCTGCCACGGCTCCGGGACAATCAGCAGGCCGTACTGGACAATGCCGCGCAAATCGGGCAGGCGCGTTTCCACCGTGACAACCTTGTCGCATTCGAAGATTTCACCAGGGAGCATTTCCGGGGCAACATCACGCAAATTGATTATCCCGATGCACTTCTGGACCAAACCGTCTTTTCTTTCCATGGCAACACCTGGTCTGCCGCCGATTACCTTGAATGGCTCATACCGGTCATCGAAGCACAGACCAATCCGCAGTATCACCACCGCCTTGCCGGAGAATTCCGCGATTACGCGATCGACTCCGAACTGGTCTCCCTCACACGTGATCGATTCCCCGAATTTGCCGACCTCAGCAATGACTACCTTACCGGTCTGTCCGTGTTCCGCGTGAACGAAGACTCCATCTGGACCTATGCACAGCAGGATACCGCACGACTCAGGGAATTGTTCGAGTCGAATCCCGATGACTACCATTTTGACACGCGTTACCGCTATGTCCGTTTCTCGGCACGGGCAGATACCACACTTGACCGGGTGCGATCCATGGTGGATGCGGGTGAACCCGTGGACAGCATCCGCGGGGAGTTCACCAATGTCGTGATGCGCCGTGATGTAATCAATCGTATTGACAACGAGCCCTACTCCATGCTCCAGGGACTCGGCGAAGGGGAGTTCTCGCCCTATTTTGAATATCGCCGCCGGCAAACCACCATGTACCTTGAAGAAATCCTGGAAGCACGTCCAATGACGTTTGAGGAGGCATACAACAAACTCGTAACCGATTACCAGACCATACGCGAAAAAGAGTGGCTGGAAAAAATGCGCAGACGGTACAGCGTGGAATTCTATCCCGAGGTCTTGCAGGCGGTACAACAAAAACAAGATGACTGATACCCTCCGTGCTCTTTTTCTGCTTTCATTATTTCTGATCGCGATTTCCTGCGAACACAGGACCATTGACAGTGATGACATCGTTCTGGCGGAAGCCGGCAATCATGTTCTGTTGCTCAGTGATGTCAGAAACAGTGTTCCCGACGAGGTATATGCCGCCGACAGTCTCCGGGTGATCATGAACTATCAGAAAAACTGGGTCAACCGGAAGCTCAAGGTAATGGAAGCCCGGAGGTTGCGGCTCGATCAGAACCGGGAGGTACAGCGCAGGATCCGGCAGGCGACGGAATCCATCCTCGTTGACGCTTACAATGAAGCGGTCTACCTGGATATGAAGGTCGAACCTGTGACACAAAGCGAAGCCCAGTCCTACTACGAGAGCAACAAAGACAAATTTATACTGGCGGAACGGCATATTCGTTACAGGCATATCATTGCCGCATCACTTACGGACGCGCAAAATGCGCGTAATGCCCTGCTGCGCGGTCGAAGCTGGACAAGTGTGGTGGAACAGTATTCGGTAAATCCGCAAAAGGCCATCCGTACTTCCCGGCAGTTTTTCCCTGCATCTACCGCTGCCATGTACTTCGAAGAGATGAATACCTTTCTGCAGGTAATCGGCGTGACAGAGATTTCACCCATAAGGCAGATCGGTGACCAATACCATTTTGTTCAACTCGTTGATTCCAGAGATGCAGGAGAACATCCGCAAGTGGACTGGGTCATTGGACAGATAACCGAATGGCTAATGCTGGACCGACGCAGAAAACACCTCAGATCCATGGAACAAAGCCTTTTTCTGAAAGCCCAGGCGAACAATGAACTGAGGATATACGACGTAACCATACCAGAACAGCAAATAGAAATCGTGCAGGACAGTCTCTGATCTGAAAACGGATCATGCACTGTTTTTGACAACTGACAACGGCAATCATAGATTATGCGCTCACTTTTCATTTTCCTTTTTACTCTTTTACTCACCGCCAGTGCGATGGGACAGCAGCGTCAGGTTGCCGATCAGATCGTTGCCGTGGTGAACGACCATATTATCCTGAAGTCTGATGTGGATCAAAGGGTCTTCGAATTCATGCAGCAAATGCGCGATGAGACCTTCGATGAACAGATGTGGTTTTACGTTCTCGAATCCATGATCGATAATTACGTACTGGTGGAAAAGGCGAAAATCGACTCCGTTATCGTCAGCGATTCCGAGGTGGACCGTATCCTGAACCAGCGAATCGACGAACTTGTGCAACAGCTGGGCAGCGAGCAGGAACTGGAGCGGGCTTTCGGCCAGTCCATCGTGGAGATCAAGGCCGAATATTCCGAACAGTTCCGCCAGGATCTGCTGGTTAACCGCGTACGTCAAATGAAAATAAGCCGGATCAACATCACACGTCCCGAAGTAATCGAGTTCTTCAATGCCATCCCGACAGACTCATTGCCGATCATTCCGGAATCCGTCTCGCTGTCCCAGATTACGGTCATACCCCCTCCCAGGGCGGAAGCCCGTGAAAACGCACGCAATCTTGCAGCCCAACTGCGTGATTCCATACTGCATCACAGCGCCTCCCTTGAAGAACTGGCCAGAGAATACAGTGACGGTCCAACGGCATCACAGGGCGGCGGCCTTCCCATGCTCAATGCCACCGATCTGCTTCCCGAATATGCGGCGGCCGCTGCGGCCCTGGATCCGGGCGAAATCTCGGAAGTGGTAAGTACCGCCCAGGGATATCATATCATCCGGCTCAATGAACGCCAGGGACAGAGAATATCCACCCACCACATCCTGATTTCCGTCCCGGAGGATGAACTGGATGAAGAATATGCGATCGAAAAGCTGACGGCAATCCGTGACAGCATCATGCATCAGGGCAAATCTTTTGCCAATATGGCGCGCACACATTCGGATGACCGCAATACCGGTCCGGCCGGCGGCCGGCTGGTCGACCCGCAAACCGGACAGCGCTTTATTCCTGTGAATCAACTTGACCCGTCCCTGTACCGAACTGTGCTGCTGCTGGAAGAGCCCGGAGACATCTCGGAGCCACGCTCGTACCAGTATGGCGGTGATAACAAGCGGGCGTTTCGTATTGTCAAACTGAATGAGCGTGTGGAAGAACACCGCGCCAACCTCGAACAGGATTACCAGCTCATCAGAAGTTTTGCACTGCAGCAAAAAAGTCAGCGGATTCTTTCGGAATGGATAAACAATTTGCGTGATGAAATGTTTGTTGAGTACCGTATACGGGTCCCTGAATACGACCCGATGGACTTGCCGGACCCTCTTGCTCCGGAAATTCCGGTGGATGCCAGCACGCCCGTCCAGCAGGAACTGTACCCTGAAACCAATTGACGGACGGCTTCAATAAATCCAATCACTACATATCCATCCGCAACGAATCCTTGTTTGGCGAATCCGGCACCCTGCCTTAAGGTCCGGCTTTCAGCTGCTGCAGCCAACATCCTTTTTCATCAACCCTTCCAAACCCGCTGACACTCAGAACTTATGGCCGAAACAAAAGAATTCAGCAAAACGGAAAAAGCTGAAGCCTTTACCAGGGATTTTTCAGCATTGCGAAAAGAAATTGCAAAAATCGTAGTCGGACAGAATGATATCGTCGAACAGTTGCTCATCAGCCTGTTCTCGCGCGGCCACTGCATCCTGGTCGGAGTTCCGGGACTTGCCAAAACGCTGCTGATCCGTACGCTTTCAAAAAGCCTGAACCTCTCGTTCAACCGAATCCAGTTTACACCGGATCTCATGCCCGGAGATATCACCGGTACCGAGATCATCGAAGAAGATGCCACCACCGGAAAAAAAAT
Source organism: Balneolaceae bacterium (assembly GCA_007693825.1). Classification (GTDB taxonomy): domain Bacteria; phylum Bacteroidota; class Rhodothermia; order Balneolales; family Natronogracilivirgulaceae; genus SKNL01. The sequence continues at coordinate 4,381 of RECX01000258.1, read as the reverse complement.
GTTCCGTTTCATACCCGGACCACTTTTTGCAAACATCATTCTGGCAGATGAAATCAACCGAACCCCGCCCAAAACCCAGGCGGCACTGCTGGAATCCATGCAGGAGTATCACGTTACCGCAGGTGGCGTGCGACATGATCTTGAGAAACCGTTTTTTGTCCTTGCAACCCAGAATCCCATTGAACAGGAAGGCACCTATCCCCTGCCGGAAGCGCAGCTCGACCGGTTCATGTTCAATCTTTGGCTGGATTACCCCGCTTTCCAGGAGGAGATGGATATCGTAAGCCAGACAACGGCCCCGGGCCAGGCAACGATCCAGCCGATACTCAGCGGCAAACAGATCATGGACTATCAGGAGCTGGTCCGGGAAGTGCCGGTCCCGGACAGTGTACTTGAATTTGCTGTGCGCCTGGTCTCCATGACACGTCCCAATACGGATTACGCACCCGATTTTGTGAATAAATACATGAGCTGGGGGGCCGGACCGCGCGCCTCGCAGTACCTTGTGGTCGGCGGCAAAGCCCGCGCCCTTTCCCGTGGAAGGTACAATGTTACCGAAGATGACATCCGAAGTCTGGCCATCCCCGTTCTGCGTCACCGGATTGTAAACAACTATGCAGCTGAAGCGGAAGGGCTTGACACGGTCTCTCTTATCCGGCGGCTGCTTGAACATAGCGATTGAAGGAATACCGGTTGACCGGTTACCATGGACATTCAATTTGACGGTTTTCAAAATGCTGTCCCGGTTTTCTGGATTGTGATCCTGATTTCCGGAGCCCTGGCACTCTCCTACTGGACTTATCAGCGTGCAAGCGGACTGTCCACCATATGGCGGTGGATGCTTACCGGACTCCGCTCACTGGCTTTCCTCGTCCTCCTGCTCATCCTGCTGAACCCCGTTATTTCCATTAATGAGGAGAGAACCTCGCCGTTGCGTCTGGCCCTGCTGTTTGATAACAGCCAAAGTACGACGATCGAAAAGGGAACGTATGACGGAGAAAGCCGTTACCGGGATGTTATGCGTATCCTCACACATGATACGGCTGATGAACGAGAGCATGTCGTCATTGAAACGTACGGTTTTGATTCTGAGCTGTTTCCGGTCAGCTCACCGGAAGAGCTTACCCTGGACGGTACCCGCACCAACATAGACCGGGGGCTTTCCGATTTTCTGGAACTGCTGGATCAGCAGGAGGCCCTGATACTGGTCACCGATGGCATCGTCACATCCGGCAGGGACCCCTCTGCGACTGCCTCGCAAATGCCCATTCCGGTTTACACTGTTGGTATAGGGGACACATCCCGACAAAATGACATTGTTGTGCAACGAGTGACACACAACCCGACTGCGTCACTGAACAGCTCGCTGACAGTGGAAGCATCCATCCTCAATGACGGTTTTCCGGATCGTGACATTCCGGTACAGCTTCGCCATGAGGATCAGGTCATACAGGAACAGACAATCCGTTCTTCGGAAATGCGGTCTGTTCAGCAGGTTCGTTTTGAAATCATGCTTGAGGAGGAAGGATTGCAGCAGTTCCAGATCCATGTGCCCGAAATCCCGGGGGAATGGACTGCCGAGAACAATACACGCTGGTTCTCCGTGGATGTGCGTGACGATCGCCTGCGTATCCTGCACCTGGCCTATGAAGTGCATCCCGATGTCCGGAATGTGCGCAGGTTCCTGAGAGAGGACAAACAGGTCACACTTGAGAGCCGGACATGGATTGCCCGGGACCGTTACGTGGAAGGCGAGCTTCCCGACCGTCCGGATACCCTTGACCTTGTCATCCTGCACGGCTTTCCGCACGTCGATCTGGATGAAGCCCATGGCAGGGAAGTTGCTGACCGCTTTTCGGAAAACGCTCTGTTCCTCATTGGTTCTGCCGGACAGGATATCTCCCGGCTCTCCACGCTTTTTTCCGGCCAGCTCCCGATTCGTTTTCAATCCGGTTACCGTTGGCAGGATGTGCAGTTTCATCTGCCGGCAGAACGCAGCAGCCACGCCGTCCTGGATTTTGACATGCCGGACGATCTGCGGTTAGAACCAGTCCGTGGCGGGATCCGTGATGCCGGTACAACGGCAAATGCAGCTGCACTGCTCAGGACGACCTATCGCGGCAACGAGACCCAAATACCTCTTCTTGCCGTACAAACCATCGGAAACCGCAATATCTCCCAGCTGAACGCCTACAATATGTACCTGTGGTCATTGAGTACGCGCAAAGAAACACGTGATTTCTGGGAAGACCTCCTTAACAATATCATCAAGTGGACAGCCGCACAACCCGATGAAGAACTGCTGGATATAACTCCGGCAGAGCCTGTCTTTCAATTGGGGGAGCCTGTTGTCCTGAATGGTTTCCTTCGAAACGAAGCCGGGGAGCCCGAGGAGAATGCGGTCATTGACATGGTACTCGACAGCGATGATATCGATGAACGTCGTTACGTTATGAGTAACGAAAGCGGCGGACGTTACCAGCTTGAAATAGGCAATCTTCCTGAGGGTTCTTACCGTTTTACAGGCACGGCAAAACGAGGGGATCGTGAAATTGACACCAGAACCGGGCAATTCACCGTCGGGGGCGTCAACCGGGAGTACCTTGATACGGTTCGGGATGATGACCTGCTTCGATTTATTGCTCAGGTTTCAGGAGGACGATTCCTGCCCCATGAACAGGCAGAAGATCTTTTTGCCATTCTTGAAGAGCAAATCGGATTTGAACAACGACTTGAAACCACTTCCGAGACACTGTCCCTGCACCGGAACCCCCTTTGGTTCATTCTGGTCATTCTTCTCCTGACGCTGGAATGGGGAATCCGCAAATACCGGTCATTGCATTAAGCGGCAGCGAGCCTGTCACACAATAAAAAAGCCGGAACCTGACTGTTCGCACAGTCTGATTCCGGCTTGAGATCATGTTCGCTATGCGGGTTACTGATACCGCATCCGGCAGTCAATCCTTACCTCCTCTCGCGTGTCTGACCACTTGTCTGACCACGTGCCATAAGCCAGAGTGCCAGCAGAATGAGGATCAGGACGATAGCGAGACCGAGAAGGATCAGCATCGTATAAGAAGTCGGCTGGGCTTGAAGTTTCCACTCCGTAAGCTTCTCGTCGATGGTATTGAAGTTCTCATAGGTCATGAGGTTCGCATCGATCAGATACTCTTGCCAGTTGGGCTTCACGGTGCCGAACCAGAAATCAGCAAATCTCTGATATTGCGCAACCTCTTCATCGCTGCCATTGTCTTCCGCCCGGGCGATGGCTTCGTCGAGATAGGTATTGAGCGAAGTATAGAACTCAAGTGAGTTGCTGAAAGGTGCCAGTTCGATATTATTCTGTGCAAATGCATCAGACAGGGTCGTCCAGGCAGCATCATCGATCAGCATCTCCCATTCGTCCACTTTCTCAACGATGGAGCCGATGCGCTCACCGCGACGGGCCTCGGCAACATAGATCTGGGCAAGATCATAGCCCATGTTCTCCCACATGCGGTTGAATTCAACCTGAACACCGTAGAGCTTGAGGAAATCCTGAGTACTGAGCTCGGTATGTGTATTGAGGAAAGAAATATTGTTGTCGACAACAGACTCAATGTAACCCATGACGTTCTGGGCATCGATTTCGAGTGCAAGTCCACGGCGTTCCGCCGGTGACAGTGACTGAAGATCTACATTTTCATATGCCACAAAGATGGAATCAACCATTTTTATGATGAACGCATCACGCGTGTCGAGTTCCTGGCGCAGACGACGTGCCTGGGCGGCATTGGCATCCCGTGAACGGCGCATGGCTGCAAGTTCATTGTTCAGGGAATCTGCACGCTGCTGATAGCGGGTGGCATCAGTAGTGAGTTCCGCAATGCGCTCTTCAAGGACAACTATGGTATCACCTTTTTCACTCCTTTGGGCAATATGAGTGCCTGTTGCCTGGGTGAGTTCACGCAGATTGGTCATGCGTACCTGAAGGGTTTCCGGATAAAGTACCCTGTTGAGCAGAGATTCGTTATCACGATATCTGCTTTCCATTTCATTGAGCATCTCAATGACTTCGTCCACCTCCTCGGCGGTCTGGATGGTTTTCAGGGCTTCGAGAACTTCGGCGTGATCCCGATCAAAATTTTGCTTGATCTGGAAATCAGACTGAAATTGTGCCTGCACCTGACCGGTAAATCCCAAAGCGAGTACGAGGAGGGTTGCCAGTACAGTTCTAATAGTTAGCTTTTCCATGTTCTTTATACTAGTAGCTTAAAATTTCGGTTTAGTTTGCAAGGCCGTCTTTGGTCAGACGATACTCAACATCTCCATCCAGAAGCTGGATGTAAGGAGAACGCTGATTGAAAGCCGGGTTTGCCAGACCTGCTCCCGAAACACGGAT
>RECX01000256.1 GCA_007693825.1 Balneolaceae bacterium | reverse complement strand
CCGGTTCCCGGTTTCTATCCGCCAAGCACCTCGTCCACGATACTCCGGAAATGATTCAGCTCATCGTCATTGACGGTGTGCCCGAGACCGGTGTAGATTTTTTTGGTGACACGCGCTCCAAGGCGCTCAAACAGATCCGCCGATTCATGGACACGCTCTTCCGGTATGTGATGATCATAATCACTGCATCCCAGAAACACCGGAGTTTGTTCCATATCTCCCCGGTAACGTTCGTTGTCCAGTTCCGGACCGATCACGCCGCCGCTGAGCGCTGCCACACCACCGTATCTTGCAGGATTTCGGGCCGCAAATTCCAGCGACAGGCAGGCTCCCTGTGAAAAACCGGACAAAACGATTTTATGTTTCGGGATTCCAGCCTCCTCTACTTTGGCAACCACCTCTGAAAGCAACGCAAGCGCGGAACTGAGTCCGGGTTCGTTCTGCTCCAGTGGCGCCAGGAAGGAGAAGGGATACCAGGTGTAATTGGCAGCCTGGGGTGCCAGCCAGGAAACCTCCGAGCGGTCGATTTCATCGGCCAGCGTCAGGATGCTTTCGGCCGTCGCTCCGCGTCCGTGGACAATAATTACCGCGGCTTTGGCTTCCTTAAGCGCCTTGCCCTTTTCAATTACAGGCTGTCCCTCGTGCGGACGGGTTGTCTTGTCGAAAATCATGATAAAGTCAGAATAAAGTCAGTGTGTATGTGGTTTCGTCTTCAGTTCCGGCAAACGCTCCTCAATCCATTGCCTGTTTTCTTCAAACCAGGGAGGTAGTTTGATCCCGGTCCCCAGCGATTTTTTGTCTTCATCGATGAGCATGCATTCCGTATATGTGAAACACGATTTCGTCGAAAGAGAACTGCAAATCGTGAATGGCTGTATCACTTTGAAAAACAATTGAACCAGGGCAATCATTCAGAATCCGGGGTGTCCGGTGGATTCGCGCTTGTCAGAAAGCATGGTTCAAGAGCGATCAGGAATCATGGAAGGAGGTCCGTAAGAGGTCCGTAACGAAACGGCATCCTCCAACAGCGTACACAATACCTGTGCATATTCCGAAAATGCGTGCGTGCTTGGATGGTCAGAAAGTAATATTTTAGAAACCAACATTATTCGATATTCGATTGGAACAGATTGCTGATAGAGATTGCACACTTTTCGATAGAATTCGAACCCTGTCCACGTAACCCTTGCAACTCATGAGAACACCTCATCGAATACCCCATCGAGCACCTGCAATGCGGGCGTGGTCCCTTTGCCAGGCAACAGGAATACTGTTTCTGTCAGCCCTCTTGCTGCTGGCAGTGCCTTTTGCACTGGAAAGCGGCAGGACCAGCGCGCTCGCACTAAACGAATTGCAGTCCGGGAACAACAATGAAAATTACTGGACGCCGGCCGATATCGTCCGGCAGGAATCGGCCAGCCAATTCACCTTTTCACCGGATGGATCGATGGTGGCGTGGGTTACATCCCGGAATTCAACCGAGAACGACCGCAATGCGACCGATCTGTATCTGACGCGGCTGGACCGCGAAGGCCCGTCTTCCGGTTCTTCCGGGGTGGATGCGGACCGCTCTCCCTACCTGACTGTACGCCTGACCCGCTCGGAGGATTCCGACCGCAACCCCTTTTTCTCCCGCGACGGCAGCCTGCTCTATTTCCTCTCTTCCCGCGGCGACGGCAAAAAACTGTGGGCCATGAACCTGCATGGAGGGGAGCCGTATGAGGTTCATGAGTTCGACGAGGGTATACGCAACATACAGGTCCTCGAGGACGGCACGATCCTGTTTGTCTCCCAGGAGGGTGACCTGCTGATCGAAGCGCAGCGAAAAGAGCGAAAAGACAACGTTCAGGTCATTGAGGACACGGTTACCTTCAAACCGTCGCGGCTGTTTTCTTTCGATCCCGAAACGAAACAGGTCCGGCGCCTCACGGACAATCACTATCCCGTCAGTACCTACGCGGCCTCCGATGACGGCCGGTGGGCGGTGACCGGACACACGCGAAGTCCCCATTTCGGTGCCGATGCACAGCCCCCTCCCTCCTATTATTTCTGGGATCTGGAATCCGGAAAGCGGCTTCGCATTCTTCGCGGCATGCAGACACCGGGCAGCTTCAATTTCACCGAAGACAACAAAGGGTTCTATTTCACGGCAGTGACTTCCTCCGACCCCGAATGGAGCGGTGCGGGCATCTCCGAGCTCTATTACGTGGAGTTACCGGAAGATTTTGATGTCGCGGCATATGCTGAAAACGGCGATCACAAATCCGAAGATAACGCTGCTGAGAGTGCCGATGACACAGCGGCTGGCCGGGTTCCGGGCGCGGCTGCCCGCACGGTTGCTGACGAGGTGCCCGATCCGGCGCATCCGCTGCAACCGGTCACCGTACCGCTGGATTGGGATTGGGCCCTGGGTTCCGGATACCAGGTTCTTGGTAACGATGTCCTCGCCTCGCTGGCAAACGGCCCGACCCGCGTCCTGGCACACTACGAGCGCCGTGGAAACGGTGAATGGCGCAAACGCATTGTCGAAACCGGCCGCTTCAATGAACGGGTCGCGATTGCAGCCGTCTCAGAAGATCACAAAAAGGTGGTTTTCGTCCATTCCACGGCATCCAGCATGCCGCAATACCGCATCGGTGAGCTGGATGTCCGCCGCCGCGATGCACGTCTCTCCGAAGGCGAACATCTGGTACGGCTGAACACCTCCCTGGCGGAGAAGTTCGTGGCAAAATCCGAGATTTTCCGCTGGACCGGCGCGGAGGATAACGAAGTCAACGGCATCCTCTATTACCCCGAAAACTACGAACCCGGCAGAGCATACCCGCTTGTAGTCGCCATTCGGGGCGGACCCGCCTCCGTCACCCTGGACTGGTGGAACATGAGCTGGGCCTACTTCCCGCACATCCTGTCACAGAAAGGTTCGTTTGTCCTGATGCCGAACTACCACGGTTCCTCCAATCACGGGCTTGAATTCGTCGAATCTATCAAAAGGCGCTACTACGAACTTGAACTGGTGGATATTGTAAACGGCATTGAGGCATTGCATCAGGCCGGCAAGGTAGACAAGGACTCCCTCGGTGTGATGGGCTGGTCCAACGGTTCCATCCTCGGAATCGCACTCTCCATTGAGTACCCCGACATGTTCCGCGTGCTGGGCGCCGGTGCCGGAACCGTCAACTGGGCCTCGGATTATGGCACCTGCGAGTTCGGCGTGCGGTTCAACCAGAGCTACATCGGCGGCGCCCCGTGGGACAGTACCGACGGAACCTTCTACAATCGCGCCTACATCGAGAAATCACCGCTGTTCCGCATGGAGCGTGTCAAGACGCCCACCATCATCTTCTTCGGCAGCGAGGACCGTGCCGTACCGCGTGACCAGGGCTGGGAACATTACCGGGCCCTCCAGCAGATCGGCAAGGCCCCTGTGCGTTTCCTGTGGTTCCCCGACCAGCCGCACGGCCTGCTCAAACTCACCCACCAGCGCCGCAAGCTGGAGGAGGAGATCGCCTGGTTCGACCGCTGGCTGTTCGGCACATACGAGGAACCCAACCGTGCATTCAAGGAAGACAGTCCGCTGGCCACCCTGCTCAAGCGCGACAGCCTGGCCATCGATGACGGATACTTCGGCCTGCGCAACAGCGAACGGCTAATCCCCGAAACGGTGCCCGTCGGCAAGGACACCATTTCCATCGGGCGGTTCCCCGTGACCAACAAGCAGTACCAGGCATTCGACACCACACACACCTTCCACCCGCTGCAGGCCAACCATCCGGTGCGGGGCATTCGGGTGGATGAGGCCCGCGCCTACACCCGATGGCTCAGCGGGCACACCGGACGCACCTACCGGCTTCCAAACGAGGCCGAAACTCGCGCCCTGCACCGCATCGCCCATCGCGCCGGTCCCCGGCAGAACACGCTCAACCATCTGGCCGGATTCGGGATCACGGTGGATGAAGTCGGAATCCTGCGACAGAAAATGGACCTTCTCACTGCGGACCGTCTGGTGCGCGAGGTGGGATCGTTCCCGCCGGTGAAGGTCGGCGATGCCGAAATCTACGACCTGGGCGGCAATGTGGCCGAGTGGTCCGACGGCGGCAGCAGCGACGAAGGTTCGAACAATGGTGGCTCCGTTTACGGTTACAGTGTCCGTGATTTTGTGGATACGGCCGACCCGGGAAGTCGCGAACTGGACCCGGAATTCACCGGGTTCCGCGTTATCCGTGAAGCAAAGTAACTCAGCGTCTGTTTGGCTGAACCAAAACCACCTGGCTGGACCCGTTCCACCCGGCTGAAACTCGCGCGGTTTGCCGAACCTGTTCCAGATGGCTGGAACAGGCGCAGATGGCTGGCCACATTCCTGCTGGATTGACCTCGTCTGGAGCTGGCTTAATCCACCAGCGAGCGCAGCCAGACGATTTCATCCGCCCAGTTGTCCGGCTCGGTCGTCTCCAGGATCATCGGCAGGCGGTTGAGCCGGTCGTCGTTCATGATGAGCCGGAACGGCTCCCGGCCCATGGTGCCCTTGCCCAGCGGCGCGTGACGGTCAACACGGCTTCCAAGCTCCGATTTGGCATCGTTCAGATGCAGGCCGCGCAGCATCGATAGCCCGACGATGCGGTCGGCCTCCTCCATGGCCTGACTGTACCCTTCCGGCGTGGTCAGGTCGTAGCCTGCAGCATGCGCATGGCAGGTGTCGATGCAGAACCCGACCCGGCTGCGATCCTCAACCTGGTCGATGATTTCGGCCAGATGCTCGAACCGGTGCCCGAGGTTGCTTCCCTGTCCGGCCGTGTTCTCCAGCACAACCGTCACCCCCCGGGTCTGGTCCAGCATAATGTTCACCGTCTCGGCGATGCGCGACAGGCACTCCGATTCGCTGATCTGGCGCAGGTGGCTGCCGGGATGGATGTTGAGCTGCGGGATGCCCAGCTGTTCGCACCGCCGCATCTCATCGAGCAGGGCCTCCCGCGACTTCTCGATGCCCGCTTTTTCCGGATGTCCCGGATTGATCAGGTAGCTGTTGTGCGGGAGGATGCGGTCGGCGGTGAAGCCGAGCTCCCCGCATCGTTCCCTGAATGCCGCAATATCCGCATTCAGCAGGGGCTTGGCCTTCCACTGACGCTGGTTTTTTGTAAAAAGAGCAAAGGCATTCGCACCGATATCACGCGCATTGAGCGGTGCATTATGAACGCCACCGGCGGCGCTCACATGCGCGCCGATCCATTTGTCAGACGAAAGGATCATTTTTAAAAAATTATACTGTAAATAAACCACTCAAGCCTGTTCAGGATGAATCAGGCCTGTTCATTTCGCGACCCATATTTCAGCAGTCGCCGAGTTGCGTATGCGCTGGTCGTGTGTTGCAAGAGGCCAGCCAGCCAACATGGCTGTCGCTGTGATCAGCCGGTCGGCCGGATCCTGGTGGAAGGCAGGCGGCAGCTTTCGCTGTGCAATTACCAAATCCATATCCACAGGAATAACCCGGCAGACGGATTGATCCGTAGCAATACGAATCCAGCTTTCAAAATCCGGCAGCAGCTGAATGCGCCCTTTAGCTTCAAGTATCTCCGCTTCCCACACACTGGCCCATGATATGGCCAATCGCTGCCTGGATGCAAGTTCGTCCAGCCTGTTGCGCTCCATGGCCCGCAGTGCTCCGTCACCAATCAGCCACCAAAGCCATACGTGTGTGTCCAGGAGCACCATCAATCCGGATCATTAACCTGCATGGCATGAAAATAGCCGGGACCGGAGTAGTCGTCAAAGCCGGATTCCTCGGCGGCCAATGTGTCAGCCGACCCCTGTCCCCTGAGTGATTTCCAAGGGGCCTCCTGCTGACCTTCGAACGAATCTGCCAATTCTTTTTCCAGGCTGTTGATCAGCAGTTTTTTCAGGGTGATGCCCTCCCGGACGGCTTTGATCTTTGCCTTTTTCATCAGATGATCTGGTATGTCTATGGTAGTACGCATAAAAGCATAAAAACATATTCCGCCATCAAAGTCAAGAAGAGGCACAAATCTGACCAAAACAATCAGCCCCCTGCCTTTCATCATGTTTCCTTTTGGATAATAAAGCCGGAAGGATACAAGTCCACCGGCTATGGCAGTTACGGATCCCCGAAATAAAGAAAGCGGACCCGGTGCTGAGACCGGAATCCGCTTTCTTTATTTTCTCAATGTGAGCCCCGGCAAGTCCCGGGGAGCGACCATTCAAAATGGTCAGGGCATTTCCACGCCCAGCTCCTCGAAATCGAGGTAGAAGGACGGCATTTCCGGATCGTCTTCCAGAAGGTAGGTTTCGAACCACTGCAGCATGCGCAGGTGGTAGTCGAACCGGGAGGTGGACCGCACATTGCCGTGACCTTCATTGGGATACCAGACAAGGCGAAGCGGCACTTCCGGTTTGCGCACCTTGATGTGACGGAACAGTTCCAGTGACTGCGCCGGATGCACCCTGGTATCTTGCTCGCCGTGCTTGATCAGCAGCGGGGTCCGGGAATTATCCACATGGTAGATCGGGCTGCTCTCGAGTTTGCCCTGCCAGTTGTCCCACAGACGCTTGCGCGAGTGGACCAGGTAGAGCTCCTCGGGGATATCGCTGGTGCCCCACTTGGAAATGTTGTTGCTGATGCCGACGAACATCACCCCTGCCGCAAAGCGGTGCGAGTAGTAGGTGGACATCCAGGCAGTGGCGTATCCGCCATAGGAGCCGCCGGTCACGCCAACGCGATCTTCATCGGTGATCCCCTGCTCGATAAGGTAATCGACACCATCCACAATGTCATCGAACTCGGCTCCGGAAAGGTCTGCCTGACTCGATTTGATGAATTCGATTCCCCGGCCGGTGCTGCCCCGGTAGTTCGGGTAGAACACGGCAAAACCACGGGCTGCGGCAACCTGTCCGGGTATGGAGTACGCCGTAAGCCATCCGTTGCTGTAGTGCGCTTCGGGTCCGCCGTGGACGACCACGATGGTGGGATAGGGTCCGCCATGCTCTTCGAGCGGATAGATCAGCAGGCCTTCGATGTTGCGGCCGTCACGTGCTTCGTAGCTGACCACGACCTGGCGTCCTTTGGGCACGTCCGCCAGCCAGTCGTTGCTTACCGTCTTGCGCACCAGTTCGTCACTGCCGGCTTCCATCACATAGATTTCCGCGGGATGGGCCGGTGTCTGTTTCGTAAACACGACCGTGCCGTCATTGGCATAGTTGAAGTTGGTGATGTAGCCTTCCTCGATGTGGAACGTACGTGTAAAGCCGGAGCCGTCGTAGGCAATGGATCCGAAAGTAGTAGCCGTGCTTTCACTGGCAAGGAACCGGATCAGTCCATCTTCGGACCATGTGATGCGTTCAAATTTCCCAAGAAAGTCCGGGAATATGTTCTCGGGGGTGCCGCCATCTGACGAGACGACCATGATTCGTCCGTCGATGGGATCGTGGATGCTGTTCCCCGCGCGCAACGCCAGCATCTCGCCATCCGGGCTCCAGGTGATCTGGGCCAGCTTGCCCTCATTGTCAATTTCATTCCGTACCTGTGCCGTGGCGCCATCGATCACCTTGACCTGCTGGAACATGTAGAAGTCATCGATGTTGGGGGTCGGGGTTTCCGAAATGGCCAGATAGCGGCCATCCGGACTCCATGTCATCAGGTATACCGCGCCGTCAACCTGAATCCGGCGCCGCTCTGGTTCGGTCTCGTTCAGATCAACGATATAAGCTTCCCTGTTGGGAACGTATTCCTCGTACACGGTCGGCTCATAGGGCAGCGGGTTTTCGGGGCGATCGAGCTGCTCACGGGACACCAGCGAAAAGATGGTCCCGTTCGGGTGCCAGCTGTACGACATCAGGCCGGCCTCATGGTGGAAAAGCCTGGTTATCTGTCCGGATTCCGGATCCAGTTCATAGAGAGCAACCGCACTGTCTTCCTCGCCACGTGTCGTAAAGGAAAAGGTGTTATGTCCGGGACGCACCTGAAGGTTACCGGCACGGCTTTCGAGTTCCACCTGGACGACCTCTCCTGTCCGGCGGTCCATGACGTGAAGCTCCAGGTTGGTTGGTGCATTTGTTTCAAAGGGGTCGCGGGGAACCACCTTCGTAAAGGCAACAAAGTTTCCATCAGGGGTTATCAGGGCAGAACCCACATTCTGGATTTTTGCGACCTGCTGAGGTGTAAGACCTTCGGCAAACGCATTGCCGGTGATGACCGGAGCCGTTGCCAGCAGCAACAGCAACAGCAATGATGAGGTTAACTTGTAAATTCGCATATGTTTACAGTTATTGAATTGTTTCATGTGTTTAAAATTTTTGGATTCATAAGGTCACATAGAATTCACATGACAGGATTTAATCATCCTCCTGTGTGTCAGCCGGAGGCTGTCATGTTCATTTCAGTTGAGGGAATCGGAAATAAGAATAATTGCCTATAAATACGGAATTTCGGGATATTTTTCAGCAACTGACATAAAAAAACCCTGCCTCCGGTCAAGAAAACAGGGTAGTGAATCGAGGTCTTTGTCGCGTATTTCCCGGACTAGTAAAACAGCATGCCCGGGTTGATGAGTTTTCTGGAAATTCCTTTTGCAATGGCCTCGGACCGGGAATTCACCTGCAGTTTGCGGTAAATGTTGCGGATATGGTACCGTACGCCATCGACCGAGAGGTAGATCTCCTTGCCGATGGCATGGTAGGAGACGCCGGTGGCCAGTTTCTCGAGGATCTGATGTTCGCGCTCGGTGAGCTGCTCTTCGTTGGCCCCCTGGTGGAAGCTGCGTATGACCTTGCTTGCGATGTTAGGGGTTATCGGGGAACCGCCATCCCGGGCATCACGTATGGCTGCTATAAGGCCTTCCGGACTCACCTTTTTCTCAAGATAGCCCATGGCGCCGGCTTTCAGGGCATCAAAAATATGCTGATCGTCATCAAAAATACTGGCCATGATCATAATCACGTCCGGGTGGTGTTTCTTTACATAGCGCACACCTTCTATGCCACTCATTCCCGGCAAACCGATATCCATGACCAACAGGTTGACCCTGCTCATGATATCCGAGGAGAAGGCCTCCTCACAGGATCCGAATGAGCCGATCACATTCAGGTCGGGCTCCGACCCGATGAAGGCTTCCCAGCCGTCACGCATGTACCTGTTATCTTCGATAATACCGATATTTATCACGGGCGTTTGTTTCATCATATGTTCCTTTAGAGCATTTCGGCTGCATGAATTCACAGCCGGTGCTTTGATTATATCCGTATACAATGTGTTACCCCCGGTGCTCTAATTATCAGCTTTTGTGTAAGGCTTCAGTGTTTCAGCTTCTGTGCAAGGCTTCTGCAGCGCACCGGTAAATTACCAATGTAATAGCATGTAATCACCGCATGCCCATGCGGTTTTATGTCAAATTGCAACTATTCCTATTTCAGCGGGAGTGGTCACAGCTTCAATATCAGTTCCCATCGCGTTCCTTTGCCCGGAGCCGTATCCAACGATACTTTGCCGCCGATCATTTCCGCCCTTCGCCGGATGTTTTTCAGGCCGTTTCCTGCTGTCGGGGCGGCGGGATCCATACCCGCGCCATTATCATCCACCACAACATGCAGTTTTCCTGACCGGTGTTTCAGTGAGACGGAAATTTTGGAAGCATTGGAATGGCGGACTGCATTCGTGATCATCTCCTTGAAAATAAGCCAGAGATTCTGCCGAAGCTGCATGT
>RECX01000123.1 GCA_007693825.1 Balneolaceae bacterium | reverse complement strand
TCCGTTGAAAAAATATCCTCATCAAATGATTCCGGATCTTCCCGGTCATCATCATATTTCAGCCGGATCCGGTTGCGGCGGTCACCGATAAACCAGGCTTCCACGTCGTAACTCACATCGAATTCGAATATGATCTGATCCGTATTATTGGTGATTTCCACAAACAGGCGCGAATCCCGCAAGTCAACAGGAGCACGCTCGCGTATACCGAATGAGTAGTCGCCATTTCCGGAGGTATATGCTGCGAACCCCCCGTAGGCTTCGTCAGGATCACTGGTGCCAAAGTTTCCAACTCCGGTGAAGGGATCATCGGTACGGCTTTCATCCCATGATACAAAGAAACCATCCGGCAGCGTTTCCTCTGTTCCCCGGTATTCATTGAAGTCCTGGAACAGTTCCATTGCGCCATTGGGGGCTCCGTTTTCATTGCCATTGCCGTTATCTTCATCATCCAGACGGACAATGTCGTCCACGCAGGCTGTTGATAAAAAAAGAGTTGCAATGAGTAAAGTTACATTAAGGTGTTTCATTATGTTGGCCTTTTATGATTTTAATCAAATCAGAGAAATATACAGAATCGGTGGTGCTGAAATATTACGTCGGTATTATCAATTACATTGGTGTGGCATTGCCCTGACCGCGGGATGCCACACCATGAAAGATTAAAAATCAAGGCAAGCGAACAAGCATTCTTGTCTGGAAATAGCTGTAGTTGTTGGGAATCAGGTCTCCGTCGCCGTCAGCATGGCTATCCAGTGTTACAAAAGCATAATTGAACTGGAACTTGATGAAACGCTGGACATAATAGTTGAGCCCCAGAGTAAGTACACCCTGCTGGCCGCCCATTATGCCCGCGGCGCTGTCATTCAGGTCATAGAAGCTGTATCGTGCAGCTATCTGGAGCGCGCCCCAGCTGTTGTTGGGATGATCGAAGTTCGCAAACTCACCTTCGGAAATCGCATAGCCACGGGATTCACCGGTGAGGAAGTAGGAACCTTTGACATAGCCACCCCAGTAGTTCACATCCGGTTCACCATTTTTGCGGTTCAGGTTGAATGTTTTGTACTCAGTCTGGAACTGGAAGGGCCCATATACACCGGCAAGTTCAAACCCGTAGCGGGTGTAGTTGTCAACATCACCCACGCGGCCGGTATTCAGGAAACGATGGTCATCGTTGCTGGTGATGCGTGTTTCCGGACGGCCTCTCAGACGCACCCGATCTCCGCTTTCAGCATCCGGCGGACGGATGGATCCCCAGACACCCAGATGAACTATACGGCGCTCCTGCTGTATCGGGGTATACACAACGCGGCCGTTGAATCCAAAGGCCTCATTATCACCGCCTTCAAAACGGTTTTCATCCACTTCCTGGCCATGAACGCCCCATTCGGTCCAAAATTTCCGGGTATAAAATGTAAATGCGGCACCTTTTCGACGCCCTTCTTCAAAGATCGAATCACCTGAGCGCTCCAGAAATGTAAGCATTCGGGAGCTGGTAAGGCGCTCAAGGCTTGTTGTTTCCTTGAAGTTACCGATCTGAAATTCCATGGTCCAGTTTGGAGTGCGCACATAGCGCTTCAGCCAGAAGTCGCGCGGTGTGGCGCCGCTGCCGCGTCCGGCGTTCAGGTCAATGTATGCCTCCCAGTCGCGGTACATGGTGGTCTTGAACTGGATGATCCCGCGGCGAAGCTGCATGCCGTTCGACATCGGGTTCTCTTCACCAGTGAAATAGACGGCGGCATCCCAGTACATCCGGTGGTCATACCATATCTTCCAGTCGCCCGCCTCATCTTCAAATACCAGGATCCCTTCCTGGATCTCACCCGGCTTCAGGATCGCCGAATGGATCTTTGTTGTGTCCAGTTCCGTGGCCTGGGCATTGATACCTATCGCCAGGACACATAACAGACATAATACTTTCGTCATGTGTAGCTTGATTTTACTCATATCTACCTCGTTTTTGTTTTGGTTCATAAACCGGCCTGCACACTGCCCGTAACTACTCCATGGGAGGGGTATGGTTTGGAACAATAAGCATCGAATCCGGTCATGTTGATGGTTGCGTAATGATATTGCTTGTTTGGTGTAATACTAACATCGGACGGGATATCCGCTTGGACTTCTGTCGGGGAATTGTCCCGTTGTTTTACTACTTCCTGCTCAAAAACATTCTGGACGAAAAAGAGAGCTACAAAGCTGAGTGCCGCGGCAATAAGCGGTGTGGTGACCCAGCCGGATGCAATCCTGCCGATGGTGTTGTAGTTGATCCCGGTCCGGCCTTTTACCAGCGCCACCCCGATAATCGCACCGATGATGGCCTGGGAACTGGAAACCGGTACAAGTGGAAGTGCCGGCAATCCGACGGAAAGCAGAATGCGTTCCAGGCCCTGGGATGCAAAAACAAACAGCACCAGGGACTTTGCCAACACTACGATGAGCGCCAGGATAGGGGTAAGCTTAAAAATGTCGTTGCCCACCGTTGTCATGACATGGTAGGAATAGGTGAAAATCCCAACCCCGATTGCGGCCGATCCAAGGAGGAAGAGTTGCCGGGTCCCTGAAAACTGGGCTATTCCACCAATGGATACCGATTCAAAGGGATTGGCAAACACGAACATCCCCATGACATTGGCAATGTTGTTGGCGCCCAGACTATAGGCGCCGAACGCGCCCACTACGATCAGTCCAATCCGTGTCCATGCATCCATTTGCAGCATGTGAATGCGGGCATTTCCCAGAAACCTGCGCGCCAGGAGATACAGCAGGATAGCGAAAATACCCGCCAGGATCGGTGAAAAGATCCATGTGCCGACAATTTCAACAAGCGCTTTATAATCCGTCGGGGATCCTGTAAAAAAATTCCATCCCAGGATGGCACCAACCACGGCCTGCGAAGTGGAGACGGGAAGCTTCATTTTTGTCATCATGGCCACTGTGAGACCGGCCATCAGGGCCACTGTAAAGGAGCCGGCCAGCGCATTTACGGCACCAAGCTGACCAAGGGTTTCCGTAGTGCCGCCTCCACTGATTACAGCACCCAGTATTACGAAGATGGTAGCTACCAGAGCGGCCGTCCGGAATTTGACCATCCGGGTGCCAACGGCCGTGCCAAATATGTTGGCGCCATCGTTCGCACCCAGCGACCAGCCCAGAAACAATCCACTTAAAAGGAAAAACCACTCCATCTGCGAGTATTCTGTTGTTTATGTATCTATTGTTTAGATGTATCGTTTAATTGCCGCGATGGAAAGACGGTCACAGACATCTTCCGCCTCGTCGGCTATGCTTTCGATATTGTGGGCAAAGTACCGGAGGTGGATCTTGTGGCTCAGGCGCAGATTGGTCCGCTGAAAGACATCCCGTTTGTACTTCTCTGCGATCCGGTTGGTCTCTTCGCGGGAGAACTGAACCTGCTTGACGTTGTCGCGCACCGCCGACAGGTCCCGGAAGTAGGCCCGGATGGCCTTTACCATGTTTTCCGATGCATCAATGGCATTATGCGCCAGATCGTAATGCGACTCGTTCAGATCCTCCAGGGTCTCCGGTATCTCCACGGAGAAGAGCAGCAGGGTGTCGGCAATCTTGTTGAGGACCGCATCGGAGTGCTCCAGAAGCCCCAGGACATCACCGCGGAATTCCGGTATCAATGTCCGTAAATACAGTTTGGTCTCAATACTGCGGCGCAGTTTGTCGGCATCTTTTTCCAGTCTCCGAAGATCCGAAAGCCGTGCCTCGAACTCCTCAGACCGTCCGTCCAGGTAAAAATGGACCCCTTTCTTGAAGAGCAGACCGCCCTCGATGATCAAATCGAGAAAATCGTCGATCTCGCCTTCAATTTGTTTGTGTTTTGTAAAAAGCTGAGCCATTTGTGCGGATCAATGAAAAATGAGTGTTAAAAAGATTTCGCTGGTTACTGTTGAATTGCAAGGTGTGTCAGAAGAGACCGAACACCCCGTTGGGTGTGATCCCGAGCCATCGGTACCAGGTTTCCCCGAGGATGATGTTCAGGAAATAACCGATCACCATGAGAGTGAACCCGAATTTGAAAGCGTCTTTAAGGTCGTACCGGTCCGTTTCATAAAGCAACGCGGCCGGCTTGCTGTTGAAATAAAGAACCCATACGTATTCGATCATGAACGCCGTAGGCAGTGCCAGGCTCACCACGCTGAAGTCAAATCTCTGGGCCACGCCGATGGCAATCGGGATGAAGAGCATGGTCCGCATGGTCTTGGACTGGAATATCAGCGCGCTGAAACACATCACTCCGGTCATCAGCACGTAGAGAAGCCAGAATTCCGTGTCATCGCCGATGCCCAGACGGTCGAAGAAGGCATTCACACTTAGGGATGGCAGGTCGGTCTGGTTGAAACCGGCCCCGAGCGTATACGCCCCGGCGGAGAAAAGCATGAGATGCCAGGGGATATCCACATCGTTCCAGGTGACGATGCCAATGCGGGGAAGCAGGGCAACGATGGCACCCACAAAGGCAACGGCCGTGGCACTTACTCCGTGGAACCGGTCCGTGGCCCAGAGCAGCAGTATCAGTACGAAGATGACAATGGTCTTGATCTCCTGGTAGTCGATCTTGCCCAGTTTTTCGTACTCCTCCTGCAGCCGTTTCATACCGCCCTTGATCTGCGGTTTCTGCTCATCCGGCTTCAGCGGGAAGAAAATCTTCATGGCCAGGATATAACCGATGAACATCATGCCCACCATGGTCGGGAACATGGCAAACATCCAGTCGGCAAAATAGATATTGCCGTCAATAGCACCGCTGATGAGTGCCGCTGCCAGCAGGTTCGCACCCGATCCGGTCACGAACGCCCCGGCGCCCAGGTTGATGTTCAGCAGGTTCTGCAGGACGATGCTCCTGCCGAAGTTATTCTTTTTCTTCCCACCATCGGCACCGTAGACCGCGGCAATCACCATGAAAATGGGCAGCAGAATGGCCGCCTTGGCCGTTGTGGCCGAGATGAAGGCCGAGAGTATCGTGTTGATCACGATGAAACTGATGAAAATGGAACCGGCGTTTTTCCCGAACCGCAGGATGAACCACAATGCGAATCGTTTTGCAACGCCGGTCGCCACCAACATACTCGCCAGTACAAAAGACATGATGTTCAGCCACATCACCGGATGTCCCAGCTGGGCATACGCCTCCCTTTCGGGCAGCACTCCGGTGAGGACCAGGGAGATGATCAGGATGAGCGAAACCTGGTAATTGGGAATGGATGCCGTAATCCAGAGGATGATGGCAGCCAGAAAGATCGCCAGCATGAAATGGTTTTTCTGGCTGAACCGGTCATCTCCGATCTCGGCATACACTTCAGCAGCTCTTTCAGACTGCAGCGTGGTGACATCGAACTGCTGCAGGAACGGGATATCCACCGCAAATGCCACAACGATGAACGTAATGACGGCAAGGGGCGCCCCGATCATCGCCATCCATGCTTCTATCTTCGATTTTTCCCGGACGGGTAGTTTCTCGATCGAATAGTTGTGCATATCGAGCGGATCATACGAGTTTCCGTTCTCATCCACCTTGTAATGATCGGGTTGGTTCTTGTTTTTTTCTGATTCACTCATGTCCTGAGATCATTAAATCTGCGGTTTACTGCTTTTTCACTTCCACTCCTTGTAGGGAGTCTTCATCAGCATCGAATTGTAATAGCGGACGTCGCCGGTCACTTCTTCGCCCAGCCACTCCGGCTTCTCGAAGGACTCATCGGCGGATTGCAGCTCAACCTCGGCGATGACCAGCCCTTCGTTATCGCCGTAAAACTCATCCACTTCATAGATGTGGTCGCCGTGCTTCACCAGATACCGCGTCTTGTCGATGACACCCGGCTCACAGATTTTCAAAAGCTCCTTCACCTCGTCGACCGGGATCTCCTTCTCCCACTCGTACCGGCTGGCACCGGTCTCATCACCGATTCCCTTGATGGTGATGAACCCCTTGTCGCCTTTCACGCGCACCCTTACCGTACGCTCCGGCACCGATGAGAGATACCCCTGCGTGATGCGGGTCTCCTTGAAAGCATCGCTTTTGAAGTCGCCGCCAACCAGAAATTTTCGTTCGATTTCCTGAGCCATAATTGATCGTTTTATTTGTTTGTATGTGTTTTGTTCTGGTGGATGTCCGTCCGCATCAAAATCATTCGTTGGCCAGCGGTTTGCCGATCATCCCGATCACCCGCTTGATCGCCTGCAGGTAGTTAATGTTCTCAATACCCTCCAGGCCTACATCGGAAAGGGTTTTTTTAATATCCTCGATCTCGGTGGATTCCGAATTGATGGTTGCCACCCGGGCTCCGTTGATCAGCACGTACCCGTACTCACAGATCGTATCGTTCACCATGTAGCCAAAGCGCTGCTTGTGCACACGCACCGCCTGCAGCTCAGGGTGCGCTTCCACGAGTGCCAGAAACTCATCCAGCGTATACGTTTCCTTCTCCAGGGCACCCATTTCCACCTGGAATGCGGGGATCACTTCTTCCTCCAGGGTCTCCTTCTTCATTGGAAACTCCCCTTTCATAAGCGGATTCCACTGCTCCAGTCCGTCCACCGTCTGAACATAGGTCTTGATGTCCATTTTTCCATCGCGGATCTTGGTATTGTTGATATCGTTGGTACGGGAAAGGATGTAGACCTCGTCAGAGTGACGCTCCCAGACCTTTTCCGGCACAGGAACGGAGAGCCGCGACATCCGGTAGTGAGCGTCGTCAAACTGCTGCCCGAATGTGCGAAATTCAAATCTCGGTTTTGAAGCTTCACCAATGTTGAGTTGTTCTTTGCTCATGGTTTGCGTGTTTAAATTGGTCAGGATTACAGTTATTTCGTACAGATGCCACCAGCGACTGCAAACAGTGTGCCATCCCGGGAAACAGGTCGGCATTCGGAGAAATCCCCTTTTGAAGACTGCTGTAAACGCAGCATGGCTTCAAAGAACCGGCGTATATTCACCACCAAGGGCGCACAGACGCCGGCCAAACGGCGAGATTCCGCCTTTTCTTTTTGCAATTTGCCACTGAAATGGCTAAATAGCAGCGTACATCGCAGATACGAATTCTGAGGAATGATCTTTGCCCAAAAGCCCATGACAAAGAGAATTGCAAGCAACCCTAATAGTTCCTTTCTCATGATCAGGAAAAAAATCGTGCTGGCCGGTCTGGCTGTGCTCGTGGTTCTGGCCATCATCACATTCCTTTTGCACCGGGCGATCGTCGACATCCGTTCTCCCTGGCCGGAGCCCATACCGGCCGCTGGTGTGGAAGTGGCCGCCACGCAGGATACGGTGCGCTTCGGGGTCATTTCCCGGTTTCCGGCCAATGTCCTTTACCAGGGATACCAGCCCCTCATGGATTATCTTTCAGATGAGACGGAATACCATTTTGAGCTTATCATCAGCCGCAGTTATGAGGAAACCGTTGCCCAGCTGGCCAGCGGCAAGGTCCACGCGGCATTTCTCGGCTCCTACATCTATATCACCTCGCGTGAGCAACACGGACTCGAACCCATCCTCAAGCCCCTTAACGAAGACGGGCAACCCTTTTTCCAATCCGTGATCATCGTCCAGGAGGATTCCGATATCCATTCGATCTCACAGCTCAAGGATCGAAAACTGGCGCTGCCCTCGGAAAATTCGTTTTCCGGGAACTGGCTGCTGCAATCCGGTTTTTCCAGTAACGGCATAACCGGGAGCGATCTGGCCGCTATCGAACATTTCCGCCACCACCACAGTGTGGTCTACGAAGTTCTTCGGGGCAACTACGATGCCGGAAGCATCAAGGACCGGGTGGCGGATGAGTTCCGGGGCCAGGGCCTCAGGATCATCAAACGCTCCGACCCGGTTCCGGGCTCACCGGTTGTGGTCTCCTCAAATCACAATCCAGCCATTACCGCTGCCATCACCAGCGTATTGCTGAATATTGATCCCGCCGAACCAGAATATGCCGACCTGGTTTCTCAGTGGGACCCGGAATTCCGTAACGGCTTCATGCGGGCACGGGCCACCGATTACGATCAGCTGGCGCACCAAATCCTGGAGGTGCCGGCACCATGACGAAGATTATCCATAGCCTGTGGGCCTGGTTCCGGTCCAGCATAAAGCTCCGTGTACTCTCCATTATCGGGGTTGTGGTTTCCCTGTTGATGATCATCATATCCATCGGCATCCTGCACCAATGGCGGGCACTGATCATTGAGCAGGAGACGGACAATACCAAATCGATAGCCACGGCTTTTTCCATACCGGTAATTGAGGCCATGATCCATGCCGATCAGGAGCAGGGCTCGAGAGACGATCTGCTCATCAGCCATGTCCAGAACTTCCGCGACAATGTGGAGGGGATCGTATACATCTCCATACAGGACATCAATCACCGCATTATTGCCCACAGCGATCTGTCGCGCTACGGCCGGCAGCTGGACGATCCGCAGATTCTTTCGGTGAGCCAGACGCGTGAAGTGCTCACCTCCATTTCCGAACATCCGGAACATGGATGGATGCTCGAAATACTTCAGCCCCTTCAGATCGGGGATAAGCGCTGGGGTACGGTACTGATGGGCTTCGATGCCTCGGGTATCCGGGAAAAAGTTCGCAGCGCCTTTTTTCAACTGCTTGGACTCACTGTGATCGCCATGTTCGTCACCATCGGATTGCTCTATTATTTCATCGGAAGGGTGCTCACATCGCTGAAAGACCTGGTGACCGAGATTGACAAATTTGACCTGGATTCCGGTGACGCAACCGCCCTTCCCGCCCGCAGTGACGAGATCGGCTTTCTTATCGACCACTTCGAGATGATGAAAAAGCGGCTCACTCAATCCAAAATCGAACTGGAGAAGGCACAAAACCAGATATTCCAGGCCGAGAAGCTGGCATCGATCGGCCGGCTGGCATCGGGCGTGGCCCATGAAGTAAACAACCCGCTGAACGGCATGCGATTTTGCGTATTCGGCATCAAAAAGGACCTGGACGACCGGGAACAGACCGTAGAGTACCTTAACATGATCGATGACGGATTGACGCAGATCGAGTCCGTGGTGACCAAACTCCTCGGATATGCACGGCAGCGCCCGAAAGAGCCGCAGGCAGTCGACCTGATAAAACAGCTCGCCACGGTTCGGGACCTGCTGGAATACCGGCTGAAGGAGAAGCGGGTACGGCTCGAAATACGCGCTGACGCAGATCTGCCGGCGGTCAAAGCGGATCCCAACCTGATGCAGGAAATTCTAATGAACCTGCTTCTGAACAGCCTGGACGCTGTCGAGGAAGAAGGCGAAATCACTGTTGGCATGCAGGCAATGGACGGGAAAATGATCATCCGGGTCCGGGATAACGGTACCGGCATCTCAGAGGAAGAACTGAAAGTGATCTTCGAACCGTTTTATTCGACCAAGGAGACCGGTAAGGGGACCGGCCTGGGCCTTTCCGTGACACTTGGAATCGTTGAATCGCATAACGGCACCATCACCGTCACGAGCAAGAAAGGCGAGTACACGGAATTCACTGTTACACTTCCATTGGAAACGGAACATGAACCGAACATGACAGCCTCCGGCTGACACACAGGAGGATGATCAAATCCTGCCATGTGAGTTCATTCTGTCCACATGAATCTAAATTGATTTAATCAGATGAACCGAAGGTCACGAAGTGCTATGGCCATGACGGCAACCCGACACACAGGAGCATGATTATAATCGTCATGGACAT
>RECX01000253.1 GCA_007693825.1 Balneolaceae bacterium | reverse complement strand
TGTTTCACCGCTTGATTCAACGCCTGATTCATACCCTGATTCATAGCCTGATTCATAGCCTGATTCACCACTTACTTCACATACCGGTCAAACCAGTCAATGACGCGCTCCATAAAGTCCAGGCGATGCGCCCGCTCCACCAGTCCGTGCGGCTGACGCGGATACATTACCAGGCTGGAGGGTATGTCATTGAGTCTGAGAAACTGGTAGAGCTGAATGGACTGTTCCGGATGGACGCGGTCGTCAGCCAGGCCATGCGCCACCAGGATGGGTGTCCGTGCATTGCGCAAATGAGCTACCGGCGAGCGGTCCCAGGTCAGGCCCTCGTTTTCAAACCACCAGAGATCCCAGTGCGTGATGGACATTTCGTGGGGGATGTCCGTCGTCCCCATGAACGAGATCCAGTTGGACAAGCCCGCAAACGTGATGGCGGCCGCAAAGCGGTCTGAATGCCGGGTTCCGGCCCAGGCCGAGAAATAGCCCCCGTAAGAGGTGCCTGAAATCCCGACCTTGTGCGGATCCACCAGTCCCTGGTAGGCCAGATGGTCGATACCGCGGATCACATCCTCGAACTCTTTGCCACCCAGATCACGATGATTGGCCATGGTGAACCAGGAACCGCGTCCACCACTGCCCCGGTAGTTTGGTTTCAGCACCACATACCCCTCCGTTGCAAGCACTTGCGCGGGATAGAGCGGACGGGTATTCCATCCGTCAATGCTGATGCCTTCGGGACCGCCATGCGGAAGGATTGCGAGCGGGTACACCTGCCCCTCTTCGTAGCCAACCGGGTAGGTCAGCACCCCTTCAATGAGCATGCCATCCGGACCAAGCCATTCAATAGTGGTCTGCCGGCCCAGTTTCCGATCCTCAAGAAACCGGTTGTGATGCGTGATGCGGGTGAGTGCGGAGCTTGCGACGTCGCCCGTGTACACTTCCGGTGGATGGTCCCGCCGGTTTACCGCCGCTGCGAAGGTGCGTCCGTTTTGTGCGAAACTGGCGGAGCGGAATATCTCCAGGTCACCGCCTGCGAGGCGCCTGGCTTCGCCGCCGGATGCGGATATCTCCCTGAGACCGGTCCGGGTGCCCTCGACGGCGGCAAAGCGAAGCGTAGTGTTGTCTTTCCACGTCAGCCATTCGGGCGTCCCCTCGTAGCCAAGCGGCGTGATATCCGTGGCGATGTAGTTGCCCACCTCGGTGATGTAAATGCGCTGGGGAAGCGGGTCGTTGATAGCTTTGGCAGCCAGAAAAGCGAACCGGTTGCCATCGGGCGACCAGGTCATCTGTCCCACCTTGCCCTGGCTTTCTGCAAGCAGGTCAAAGGACCCGTCACGGGCGGATACCACACGGATCTCACTGAACATCATTTCGTCATCCAATCCCGTGCCGTAAGTCATCCGGACCGCCAGGCGGTGATTGTCGGGGGACCATTCGAAATCCCAGACGGTCATATCCTCATCGGTGACGGGACGGGCATCGTCGCCCTCCTGCACCCACAGTCGCACATGACGCTCGTCTTCACCTGAGACCTGCATGTCAAAACCCTGATCACGGCGGCGCTGCACCTCTTCCGGCCAGGGGCTGCGCATGGTATAGGCCAGGACCGAGGGATCCGGGGAGAAGGAATAGGCCATCACTCCTTCCGGTGCCGATGTGTGCTTGATGAGATCGCCTCCAATCACATCAATGGAATAAACCTGCGGACGGTCGTGGTGCTCGCGATCGACCATCCGGAAAGCAATGCGGTTGGTCCCGGGGACCCAGGACAATGCAGAGGCACTGGATGGCTTGGTGACAAGATGTGAAATATCACCCTTTTCAAGGTCGATGACGCGCAGTTCAGAATAGTTGCCGCCAATGTCTTCATCCGGCTGACGCGGGATGCTGAGAGTGAAAGCCACATGGGTCGCCTGCGGGTGCATCACGACCTGTCCAACCTGCTTGATGTTCACCACATCTTCAGGGGAAAGTTGTGCCTGAGCCGTCGACGCTGTCGCCGCAAACAGAAAACCGGCGAGTACAAAAACACGGGTGGATCCGGAAAAGAAGGGTATCAGATTCATAATCGGTAATATTGGATGGTTGAATAGCGGTGCGGCCCTGCAGCCAAAACCGAAATGGCAAAGGCACCGGACGTGCGTCCAAGCCTTGCAATCCCCGGAATATACTAAGAATTGCCCATCCGTACCGGAGAATTGCCCATCCGTACCGGTCAATCCGCATGGTGCTTGCCGTTCGATCGACTTCACCCCTTCCAGTCAGGCTCAGTGCCAGCCAGTCAACCCAGATCGTATCATCCTTCCGATCAGAAATCGTGCTTCCCGGGTTTCCTGCATCAACGGTCAGGGCCGGTACTCTTCCCGCAACTTCTCTTCGAACAGCTTTTTGAACTTGTCGATTTTTGGACGGATCACGATCTGGCAGTAACCCTGGTCCGGATTGTTCTCAAAATAATCCTGATGGTACTCCTCGGCCTCATAGAATGCTTCAAGGGGGGTGATTTCCGTGACAATCGGATTGTCAAATATGCCGGATTCATCCAGTTTCTTCTTGAAATATTCCGCCCGTTCACGCTGGTAATCATCGTGGTAGAATATCACGGAACGGTACTGCGGTCCGACATCGGCGCCCTGCCGGTTGGGTGTGGTGGGATCGTGTGTCCGCCAGAAGATCTGCAGGATTGCATCGAAGGAAATCACATCGGGATCGAAGGTCACCTGGACCACTTCGGCGTGATTGGTCTGGCCGGTACTCACAATCCGGTAGGAGGCCTCGTCCCTGCGTCCGCCGGAGTATCCGGAGACAACATTAGTCACGCCATCGACGCGCTTGAAAACGGCTTCCACGCACCAGAAGCAACCCGCTCCGAATGTTACTTGATTTTCTTTTGCCATATCTGATTTTGCCGGTAGTGAAGATGAGTTTTTTTGATCTGGAAGTGTACTGCCGGACCCCGCCACTGCGGCATCGACCGGGATGGCCTGCAGCAAAAATGCGAAAAAGAGTGCAATGGCTGGTACGCTTCTCATAGGAATCAGGCCTGTGAATTACGCCTCTGGCGGTTCCTCGCCTGGCTTGGAGAACTTGAATTGATTGTTGAACGAAGTTTTCAGCTCTTCTATGTCTTCATCACCGACCAGCTCTTTCATGTCGGTGACGCCGACTTTGCGGATCAGGTTGAAGATCATGCGGTTGAAGATCATCTGATGTGCCATGGAGGTGATCTGCATGAGCTGCTCCTGACCCAATTGCTGGTTGGTTAGCTGCAGCTTGTTCATCAGCGGCTCCAGCAGTTCATGGGCCATTTTTGCCAGCTGCTTCTCCAGCTCCTGCGCCTCTTCGTTGTTCTTGCTTGTAATTTCGTTGCCGTCCCGGTCTACTAATTTCATTTTACTGTGATTTTTTGGTTCTTATTCCATGCCGTGTAAACAATACGGAAAATGTATCACGCATGATTTGATCAATTATTCTTTTACGCTTTGTTCAATCATGCCATGCTCAATCATGCCATGCTCAATCATGCCATGCTCAATTATGTCATGCTCAATCATGCCATGTGCTCTTAACGAATCCAGCCGGCTTTTCATTCATCCCGGTTTCAATAAAGCTTTCCGGTTTGGGTGAAGCTTCCGGACTCTTCTGCCGGCTATTGCTGCATCCGATACTCCCTGGGAGGTTCGGTTTCCAGCAGATGGCGTACGAAAAAGTCGAACGTTCGGCGCAGGTGATACCGCTCGTTGGCATATCCGTGTCCCCTGTTGGGCATCACGATCAGGTCAAAATCCTTGTTCTCCCGGATCAGCTCGTCAATGAGCAACAGCGTGGTATTGGGATGCACGTTGCTGTCCATGGTACCATAGGTCAGCAGCAAGTGGTCCTGAAGCTGACCCGCCTGTTTCCAGATGGCCTGGTTGGAAAAGGTGTCATGGTCATCGGTAACGACGCGCGGTCCCTGGTATTTCTCACCCCAGTAGTAGGTATACCCGCGGTTGTCCATGTTCCCGGCACTTGCCACACCCGCCTTGAACACACCCGGAAACCGGAGCAGTGCGCTCATGGTGGCGTAACCGCCGCCGGAATGCCCGTACATGCCGGCACGCCCGGGATCTATCCATGGATGACGTTCGGAGAGCTGCCGGATAGCCGCAATCTGGTCCTCAATTCCATTGTCGCTCATGTCGCCGTACCAGGCTGTGTGGAACGACTTGGACCGGAGGGGCGTACCGAGAGCATCCAGCTGGATGACGATGAACCCCAGCTCCGCCAGCGCATGGGTCTGTCCGCGCCGGATCGGTGAAAAGCTGCGGGTTCCAACACTGCCGACCTGCGGACCCGGATAGATGTTGACCACCACCGGATAGGATTTTCGGGGATCAAAATGGGAGGGCTTGTACATCAGGCCGTACAGGTCCGTCTCACCATCACGCGCCTTGACCACAAACGGTTCCGGCTCGACCCATGGCGTCGCCTCCAGCGGTGTGATATCCGCATGCTCCAGCGTCATCACTTCGGCTCCGTCAGCCGAGCGAAGCACTGTAACCGGAGGAGTCCGGAAATCCGAATACTCATCCACAAAAAAGCGTCCCGACGGGGAAACCGCCACTTCATGATTGGCGTTTTGCGGACTCAGAAGCACCGGCAGGTCAATAACGGGGTGGCCATTGCCCAGTTCAATATCTATGGTATCACGCACCGACGAAGTGCCGTAAGCACCGGTGATGCCCTCCTGCCTGCGGATGCCTTCATCCGTGCTTTCATTGGCAAGATTTTCGTCACGTCCGGCATCAGGATCACGTCCGGCATCAGGATCACGTTCGGCATCATGGGCGCGATCGGTGTCATGGGCGCGATCGGTGTCAGAATCGCGATCTGCGGCCGGGTCATCATCAGTGGCAGCATCACGGCCGTTGACGTGATCGGAATCGGTTTCGGAGTCGCGGTCCATGACATCTCCTGCTTGATCCGCACTGGCGAAGTCAACCCGATAAAGGTGCTCCAGGTAGGGATCGCGTCCATCCTCCCTTCCCGCCGCCGTAAACCAGACGCTTCCCAGCTGCTCATCCACATGCAGCACATCCACCACGTTCCAGTCGCCATACGTGATGCGCCGGATCAGCTCGCCATCCTCCAGCCGGTGCAGATACAGATGGCCCCACTCGTCCTTGCGGGTAAACCAGATGAACTCATCGCGGTCAAACAGCACCCGCCAGTTCGGGACACCGCGCGATGTCAGGTTCGATTCGAAAAAGGTTTCGGCCGTCTCTCCGTGCACATGCCGCACATCCCCGGTCTCCGTATCGGCTATGTACAGGTTCACTTCGCGATAATCACGCGACGTGGTCACAAAAGCCATCTGCGAAGCGTCCGCGCTCCAGGAAATGTCCGCCCACTGATCGCCCCGCTCCAGACCGCAGCAGTTGGATGTGCGCTGGTGCGACGGTTCAATATCCAGCCAGATCTTGGAGCGGCTTTCGACATCCAGCACCACGCGCTCATGCATCGGCACGATCGTGTCGCCGGGCAGTGCGTAGGTCCATGAATCCAGGATTGGACGATCCTGCGCGGTCTCCAGCAGGTGCATCTCTTTTACATCCCGCTCGTCCAGCCGGTACGTCGCAATTTTCCGCGAGTCAGGTGACCAGTGCAGGACGGGACGATCGGACCGTGACCAGCCCTGGGAATTGGTGGCAAATCCGTGGCGCTCAATTCCTCCGCTCGTCAGTGCGAACTCCTCACCGCTCTCCATGTCGCGGACCCACAAGTTGTGATCGCGGATGAACGCCGCCCACCTTTCGTCCGGCGACAACACACTGTGGGACGGCTGCTCCGGACGCTCCGACTCCGCACAAACGTATTCCTCCAGGTCACACTCCCACTGTTTTCCTTCCGCCCGCATATGAAGGGCCGTTTCATCATGGATGTAGCGGAATGTCGTGAAAGGAAGGTCATCCGCGTAGATGGTTTTGTCCATGGCCTCTCCCAGCGCTTCGGCCAGCCGCTCGTGATCGAACGCACGGCTCCGCTCCCGCGCATCCGGATCCACCCTGTAAAACCGGAACCCGTCTTCAGTCCGCGTCCGGTACCAGAACCGGTCGCCGTCGATCCAGTTGGGACGGACATTGCTCCGAAGCACTTTGTCCTGCAGGTTCCAAGACATGATCGACTCCGCACGACGGTAGTCCCCCTCTGTTACGGCGATCATTTCCTCGTCCACGGCCGTGGCTGCCGGACCGGTTGCCGCGGATTCCGGCGTCGAGCAGGCAGATGCCAGCAGGGCCAACGGAACAAGCAGGGCGGCCAGGCCCGTGAGAGTAAAAAAACGGTGTTTCTGGTGGATGCGATTGCTGCCTTTGGCAATCTTCCTGCCCGGTGCCGCGACCGGTGTTGCCGGGGACTGCCCCCTGAAATCTGTGGTTTGTAAATCGGAATCAGTATGCTTCATGGCTTTTGGATACGTGTGAACGTTTCTTTATTCCGTTGCCGGCAGGCGGATCAGCGGCTGCGGATATTCATACACAAAAAGGGTCTGCAACTCATCGCTGACAAGGTAGATACGGTCTTCGGAGCGAATGAGCGCAACCCCCTCCAGATCGGGCTGGCCGGCATCGAATGCGGCGAGCGGCCGGCCGGTGCGGTCCAGCACAAAAACGGCCCGCGCCTCGTCGCTCACCAGCCAAAGCACCTCATCGGTTTCATCGTAGAAGAGCCCGGACAGGTCGAACCCGCGCGCATCTTCCGGCGCGCCCAGGTCCATGTACGTACGCCGTATCTCCTGCCGGTCGAATCCGCGCAGCACATCCAGTTCGAGCAGCACACGCGGATTCTTTTCGTTGACGACGAAGATATGTTCCGTGGTGGGATCGATGGTGATGCCTTCCAGGCCGTCGTTCTGCCTGCGCACCTCCACATCCACCTGATATCTTGCAATTTCGTTGCCAAGCGTGTCAAATTGCACAATTTGCCTCAGCCGCTCCTCCGCGACGAACAAGGACCGGTTGCGCGGATGCTGGGTGATGCCTTCCATATCGTCACCACCCACTGGCAGCTCATCCACAATATTCCCCTGCAGGTCGATTTTGTAAATGCTGCCCCCCGGATCATCGCTGATCGTCCAGAAATACCTGCCGGTATGATCGACGGCCAGGCCGGACGGATCGCTTACATTAAGCGAGTGCGATTCGATCAATGTCAACGGTGTCAGCCGGTTGGCCTCACCCGGAGTGGGATTGTTCATCGGGATGAGAAAACCGCGGTGACCCCATCCGAAGTCCATGCGTCCCAGTGAGATGTCATAAGCCACGTCGGCGGCCCGGTAGGCGAGCGTGTCGACAATGGGCATTTCGGCCGTTTCGGGTCCGTAGAGGCCGATCTTGCCGCCTTCCAAAGGGAGCACAAACGGCAGATGGATGGCCTCGCCGGCGTGCTGCTGTCCACTTGCCCAGAGCAGCAGATATCCGCGCGGCGAAATGGTCGTGCCTTCCGGCAGGAGGTGATATTGCAGATCCTGCACCGAATACTCCACGGCCGTACTGTTGGATGCGCGCCGGAACCCGACCACCCATCCGGAGACGTCCACCGGGTTGTTCTCGCGGTTGTGCAATTCGATCCATCCGCTGTAGGACTGGAAATCGGGATCGGACACGGTCTCCTGCTGACGGATCATGACTTCGTTCAGAATCACGTCCCGCTGCTGGAATGCCGGCTGTGCCGGAGCGCCCTCATTGTCGTCCCCGCTATCTCCATCTGTGTCGCCACCGTCCGAGTCGCCGTCGCCCGAATCACCATCGCCTTCCTCCCCATCATCCGAACCATCCGCACCGGAACCCTCGCCGTCATTGCGGTCATCCGACTGTTCCTTCTGGGAGCCGTGAGCAGATCCGTCCACCGGTTGCGAGACCGGATCCGCGCAGGCTGTGAAGAGAAAAATCAGTAGCAGGGGTATCATGAAAAAATGCAGGCGAAATAGAAAAAACACGGTTCGGAATGGGGTTGAAAAAAAACGGAATGCGGTTGGATGAATGATCGTTTTTCAGATGTCATCGGACGGATTGCTGTCGAAATCCGGAATGGAATCGGAAAATCGGAGACAAAAAGTAAAAATAATAAAAGATAGGTAGATTGGCTTGTCTTCTTTCCAATGTAATTTTTTTCCGTCAAACCGTGCAAAATCTCTGTTCAGCGCACGACCTCGGACACACCGCCGCGACGCTCGTCCCCCGCCCCGTGAAACCCGTCCGGTCCGCACATCACAGAGTGCACGCCGCCGAAGAACAAATTAGACGCACTCCAGAGCTTGTGATCCGGGAAGGCCCGCAGCACCGGTTCGAGCGCCGGCTGTTCAAATCCGAATTCCACGGACAGGTGATCTTTTTCGCAATGGATGCGCGGACTCCGGGTGGCATCCTCCAGTGACATCCCGTGATCCATCAGGTTGCAAATTACCTGCAGGATAGCGGTCCGGATCCGGTTGGATCCACCCGAGCCGAAAGCGACGACCGTGCCGTCCTTGCCGGACAGCGTGCCCGGGGTCATCATGGAGGTGATGCGGGTGTCCCCGGGCCAGCGGTGGAATCCGCCGGGATTCAGGTCCTCCTCGCCGAGCATGTTGTTGAGCATGATGCCGGTCCCTGGGATGATGTGGCTGCATCCCTCCCCGTTGCTGGTGGTCAGGCTGGCCGTGTTGCCATCGGCGTCCATGACGCTGATGTGCGTGGTGCCGCGTGTGAAGCGGGCGTATTCGGACATGTGGCGCCGGTAGCCGGCCAGGTATTCCGCATCGAGCATGTCCTCACCCGGGACGGGAAGGTTGTTTTTAATCAGGTAGTCGATGCGCGCCTGGTCGGTGAGCTGCTGGAGTTTGGCCAGGCGAAGCAGGTGTCCGGCAGAGCCAAACGGGTGGTCGGACGGATCCGCTTCCTCCATCAGTTTCAGCGCGAATGCGATCAGGGTGCCGCCGGAGCTGGGGGCGGGATTGAAAGCCAGTTCGGCCGTCCCGCGGTAGGTCGTTTTGAGCGGCTTGCGGCGGATTACCTCGTAGTTTTGAAAATCCTCCAGGGTCAGGTGTCCGCCGGCAGAACGGCTCATCTGTTCCACGGTGGCGGCGATTTCACCGCGGTAGAACAGATCCTCCCCCTCCAGTGCCATCACTTCGAGAAAATCGGCAAGGTCTGGCTGAAGCAGCAGATCCCCATCCACCAGAAGTTCGCCTTTGCGCTTTGGGTGGCCGTAAATGGCGAGGGAATCGGGTCTGGCCTTGAAAATGGGACTGACGATATCGAGGATGTAGGCCTGGAAATGGTTCAGGGGCACGCCGTTGCGGGCCAGTTCGATCGCCGGCCCGGCGAGCTGTTTCATGGACATGCGGCACAGGTCACGCTGGATGGCAAACAGTCCGCGCACGGTGCCCGGGGTGCCTGCGGAGCCCATGCCGATGTGGAACTCCTGCACGGTCTCGCCGAAGTCGGCCGAGATGGGATAAAACTCCAGTTCGCCGGTGGGACGGCGTTTGCGGGGGGTGTGGACGAAAAAGTCGTAGAGCGTGTGCCGGGCATCGGGGGTTCGGGCCATGAGGAAGCCGCCTCCGCCGGGCGAGGAGAGCACCGGTTCGGTCACGCAGGCGGCCAGGTGCGCGGCCACCACGGCGTCAAACGCGTTTCCGCCGCTTTTAAGGATATCGGCAGCGACCCGGAGGGTCTGCTCGTGTCCCGCTGCAATAACGCCAGAGTTCTGTTTCACCTAATACTGAATACGTTGATGATACCGCTGTTTCACCGCTGCCGGGAGTCCATCCAGGTACCTTCCGGCAAGCAATTCCGTCATGATACCACCATTTTCAGAAAAATGGCAACAGGTTTGCACGGCCGGGTATGGAAGTGCGCGTTGATACGCACGGCCATCACTCCACAAAACACGATTTCAGCCAGGGGTCATTGCGCATCAGA
>RECX01000251.1 GCA_007693825.1 Balneolaceae bacterium | reverse complement strand
CCGACGGAAATCCGCTCGAATATGCCACGCAGATTGAGCAGGTGTACGTACGGGGTAGAAAAAGCGACATGTCTGACATGCACAGGCAGCTCTACGAAAAATACCGGAAACGCCTGGGTGACTGAAGTTCCTGGCCCTGGCTTCAAGCAAGCGCTCTTGGCTTCAAGCAAGCGCTCTTGGTTTCAAGCAGGGCTCCTGGTTTCAAGCGGCGCTCCTGATTTCAAGCGGAGCTCCTGATTTCAAGCGGAGCTCCTGGTTTCAAGCGGAGCTCCTGTTTTCAAGCGGGAGTGGGCCCTGATCCATTCACAGGCATTTTTGGATTGTCCCGATCACCTTGTCCTGGTCCGGTTCGGAAAGGAACGGGCCTATCGGCAGGCTGAGAACACGGTTTTTCACTGCCTCGGACTGCGGCAAGGTCAGGGAAAGCCCCAGATAAAGCGGAAGCTGATGGCAGGGAACCGGATAGTAAATCATCGTCTGGATACCGTTTTTTTCAAGTCTGTCCAAAAAGAGGTCGCGATCTCCTTCCAGGAGTTGTATCGTGAACTGATGGTAGACATGGCCGTCGTCGGGCAGCGCGGGAAGCTTTATGGCATCCAGGCCGGAGAGCGCTTCGATGTAGCGATGTGCCGCCCTTCGGCGGCGCCCGTTGAACTCATCAATATAATCAAGCTTGACCTGAAGCAGTGCCGCCTGGAGCGTATCCAGCCGGGAGTTGTAGCCCAGCACTTCATTGTGATACTTTTTTCGGGCGCCGTGTACCCGGAGCATGGCCGCTGTTTCAGCAAGATGGTCATCGTTGGTGGTAATCATGCCGCCGTCACCAAATCCGCCCAGGTTCTTGGACGGAAAAAAAGAAAACGCACCCGCGATGCCTATCGTGCCGGTCTGCTTCCCGTCGCAAATGGAACGCCACCGGTCCGAACAGCTGCTCTCACAACCGGCGCAGGAAGCACGGTAGACCGCGCCAAATGACTGAGCGCAATCTTCAATGACCAGAAGGCCATGACGATCGGCAATCTCCATTATCCGGGCCATTGCTGCCGGTTTTCCGAACAGGTGGACCGGCACTATGGCCCTGGTGCGGGGCGTTACGGCCGCTTCCACAAGATCGGGGTCCATGTTGTAGTCACCCGGCTCAATATCCACAAAAACCGGAGTCGCGCCCGCCATTTCGATGGACTCGGCCGTGGCGAAAAAAGTAAAACTGGTGGTAATAACTTCGTCCCCCTTGCCCACACCGGCAGCACGCAAGGCTATAAGCAACGCATCCGTGCCGGAATTCACGCCTATGGCATGCTTCACCCCGAGATAGGCGGCAACCTTTTTTTCAAAATCGCGGACCTCCGGACCCATGATGAACCGCCCATGGGTCATTACCCTGTTGAAGGCGGCATCGAGATCACCGCGCATATGATCGATTTCCGGCTGAAGGTCAAGTACTGGAATCATTTGGTTGGAAGAAATGAAGGTTTCGGGTCGGTATTCGGGTGCGGAGACTGCTTGCGGAGGAGCTTTGGGTAATCATTTGCGCGATTTACGGTAGTCCAGCTTGCCGGTTGCGAGCTCTTCCGGAAGCGGTTCATCCTCGGGAATATCCAGGCACCGGAGAAAGCCCTCTTTTATTGCGTACCGCAAACCGGATTCCGGACAGGTCATAATGCCATCGGCATCGGGTTCCGGCAGCTTGAATCCGTGCCTGCTCATCCATCCCACCTTCCGTGCGGGGCTTCCGACCATCAACGCATAATCGGGAACCGAACGGGTGACCACGCTTCCCGCCGCAACAAAACAGTACCGCCCGAGCGTAATCCCGCAGACTACGGTCGCATTGGCGCCAACCGAAGCCCCGCGCCGGATCAGGGTTTTTTCATACATCGACCTCCTGTTTACCTGGGCCCGCGGATTGGTGACGTTGGTCAGCACGCAGCTTGGACCCAGGAACACGTCATCTTCAATAATGCAGCCGGTGTATACGGAGACATTGTTCTGGATTTTTACGTTGTTGCCGATGACCACCTCATTGGCAATGTTGACATTCTGCCCGAGTGTGCAGTTTTTCCCGATCCTTACACCGGATTGCACATGGCAGAAGTGCCAGATCCGTGTGCCGGATCCAATTTCCGCAGGAGCGTCGACCCAGGCTGTTTCGTGGATCCGGACACCCTCGAGGGATGTGATTCGATCGGACATAAAGTGTATTGTAATTCGTTTAGCGTAATGAGGTTACGAAAAATTTTCTACCGGCGGGAGGCATTGGTTTACCGTACGATCCGGAGGATTGCCTGACCGCGTCCGCGACACGCACATTTCAGAGGTTCTTGCTCCGCAGCACGGGGTGCAGCATGCCGGAGCTGCGGCTTACAGGCATGTTGCGCAGGTCATGCACCAGTTTGATGGATTCCCGCGCATCATCAATGCCGAAACCGCGTCCAGCCAGTGTCTCCTCGTACACGCGCGTATGCAGGTCGGTGAAACCGCCGCTGAATTCCACCTCTTCACCATCTATGGTGATGGATCGATACGTGGGTTTGCCATCTGCTGCTGCATGTGCGGGAAGGTCGTTGCGGTCCAGCGACAGATACCAGCTCACCGTGGCATGTTCCAGTTCCATGAACCCGCTCATCCTCTCCGGATCGGAATGATGCAGCTCATTGTACTGCACCGGCCCGAAAAACCACATCAGCATGTCAAAAAAATGAATGCCAATGTTGGTGGATATGCCTCCCGATCGCGAAATATCCCCTTTCCAGGAGTAGTGGTACCACTTTCCCCTGGATGTGATGTAGGTCAGGTCGACATGGCGCTTCTTTGCCGATCCGGCGCTTCCGACGGCATTGCCAGCACCCGTTGACTTTTCGTTTCCGGCCGTCGTGCTTCCGGATCTCGCGGACCCTTCCTGCTGTTCGGAGGAAAAACGATTCTTCAAGGCAACAATGGCCGGATGCACCCGCAACTGCAACAGGGTGAATACCCGTTTTTCATGTTCCTGCTCAAGTTCCTGAAGAACGTCCAGATTCCAGGGGTTGAGCACCAGGGGTTTTTCACAAATGGCATGAGCCCCGACACGCAGAGCCATGCGGATGTGGGCATCATGCAGGTTGTTCGGTGCACATATGGTTACATAATCGACACCGTGCTGGTCCTTGCTGCGCCGCAGCTTTTCCAGATGCCGGTCGAAGCGCTCCGTTTCGGTGAAAAAGCTTGTATCGGGAAAGTAACGGTCCAGGATGCCGACGGAATCGTGGGGATCCGTCGCAGCCAGCAGCACATTTCCTGTATCTTTGATTGCCTGAAGGTGGCGCGGGGCGATGTAACCGGCCACACCGGTCATTGCGAAGTACCTGGTCATATCTTGAGATTTATAACCCATCAACTAATGGATGCGTGATAATAAAGTCGAAAGATGTAAATATAGGTATTTTGACGGCAAGATTATTGCGGAGAATGATTCCCGGTGAACCGGTTCGGCAAGCCGACAGGTCCAACCCGGACTGGATCCAATTTTGAAAACGATGATACGTTGTTGTATTTTTTAGTCCGGGTCAGTATAAGGGCCTTCATTGACTATAAATCTTCAAAATTGCGTGCGGTTTCAAACGTTTCTTCCCCTATGTGCACTCTTGAGCCTCGTTGTTCCGGCGCTATTTCCAGTCGGGAATACGCTGGCCCAGTCCATTGCCATTAACGAGGTCATGTCTTCCAATGGACAGACCATTTCGGATGAAGATGGCGATTATGAAGACTGGGTTGAGATACACAATTTTGGGGACAATCCCGTCAACCTGCACGGCTTCGGAATATCCGATGATTATGACAGACCCTATCGCTGGGTATTCCCGGACACCACGATAGAACCGAATGGCTTTCTGCTGGTGTGGGCCTCGAACAAGAACAGAAGAACACCCGGAGCGGAACTGCACACCAATTTTGCCATCTCTTCGGAGGGGGAGGAGATTATCCTCACGAGTTTGCAAGGTGTACGGTTGGATGAGTTTCCGCCGATAGCGATTCTGAGGGATGTTTCCGCCGGGCGCTTTCCAGACGGGACCGGCGACTGGTATTTTTTTGATCAGCCAACACCGGGCGCCCCCAACACCACGGAACCGGAACGCAGGATTGTCGCTCCGCCCGACTTTTCCCATCCATCCGGTTTCTATTCCCGCAGTTTTTATCTTGAATTGACCCATCCGGATCCGAATGCAATCATTCATTATACGCTGGATGGATCGAAGCCGGACACCACATCACCGGTATATGCCGGCCCGATACATATTTTTGACCGGAACCGGGCAGAAAACAATTTTGCAAATATCCCGACGAATTTTCTGGATGGCGCACGCGGATGGAGAGAGCCTCCGGTCGTGAGAAAAGCCACGCCGGTAAGGGCCGCCGCCTTCCAATATGGTTCCCTGTCCAAAACGGTTATTACCAATACCTACATGGTCGAGACAGGTACGGACCTTCCTTACTCCCTTCCCGTTGTTTTTCTTTCAACGGATGGAAAAAACCTGTTTGATTTTGAAAAGGGCATTTATGTGCCCGGGAAACATGCCGAAGAAACGGAAGGGCAATCTGGGAATTATGATTTGAGGGGGGACGAATGGGAAAGAGAGGCATCCCTGGAGATCTTCGATGAAACGGGCCAGGTTGTACTTGCACATGATATTGGAATCCGGATTCACGGAGGATTCACACGCAGGTTCCCGCAAAAGTCATTTCGGTTTTACGCGCGAGGTGCCTATGGCCAAACCCGTTTCAATGCAAGAATTTTTCCCGATCTACCCTATGATGAATACAACCGCCTGATACTCAGGAATTCCGGCAATGATTGGGGCAGTACCATGTTCCGGGATGCTGCCGCACAAAGCCTTGTCAGGCACCTCGACTTCGACACCCAGGCTTACCGGCCGGCCATTCTGTTCATAAACGGAGAGTACTGGGGGATCCACAATTTCCGTGAGCGCTATGACCGGCACTACCTGGAACGCGTGTACGGGGTTGACCCGGACAATGTCGATATCCTGACCGATGTTGGCCAGGTAAAGGAAGGGGATGACCTGCATTACAAGGAACTTCTGGATTTTCTGTCCAATAACGACATGGGCAGTGATGACGCATACGATCAGGCTGCCACGATGATGGACATCAACAATTTCCTCGATTATTACGCTGCTCAGATATACTTTGCCAATAACGACTGGCCGGGAAACAACATTGATTACTGGAGGCTCAGGGTCCCGTATGACCCCCACGCGGCCAAAGGCCATGACGGAAGATGGCGCTGGCTCATGTTTGACGTTGACCGGTCGCTGGGTTTCGTCAACAGCTATAATTTGAACATGATGGATCATATCACAGACGATGGACCAAGAACACTGGTCCTGGACCGGTTGCTCCTGAACGAGCAGTTCCGATATGATTTCATCAACAGAAATGCGGATTTGCTGAACAGCGCCTTCCTGCCTGATCGGGTCAAGCAGGTGATCGACAGCCTGAAAACCCCCCTGGTGCCCGAGATCGGAGAACACATTGAGCGATGGTGGTGGCCGTTGTCTGTTTCCCACTGGGAGCAGAGAGTAGACAACATGAAAAACAGTGCCGACATAAGGCCTTCTTATGTGCGGGAGCATATTCGGGAGCATTTCAACCTGGATGACGACCGCACCATAACGGTTGATGTCCAGCAGCCGGCCCGAGGGAAAGTGAGGGTCAATTCCCTTTTAATCTGCTCAAGCACACCAGGTATTCCCGACACCCCCTATCCCTGGAGCGGGACATATTTTGGCGGGGTTCCCGTAAGCCTTACAGCTGTTGGCAATCCGGGTTACCGGGTGGCTTACTGGGAAGTCAACGGAGAGAGGATCTGGGGAAGCAAAATTACCTTGCCTGCTGAAGGAGATGTGCATGCCAAGGCATTTTTCATATCCATAAATCAGATCAGGGCGTTTCCCGATCCGGCAGTATTGTCTGATGCGGACTACATCTTCACGCACTGGAGTCCCGATGAACGGGCGGGTGAATACCCGGAGCACATGGCTTTTGTATACATGGACCGGGATGACCCGGGCCTCGACGCATCCATTGGTGGATTTGTTACCGGGGCATACAATCTGGAATCACATACACGCATCGTCGGAATGCATGGCAGGGGATTTGCATTCAAAAACACCTCAAGCCCGGACGGTAATCCGGGGTATCCCGGAACACGGCTGGGGGGCGCACTGCTGGCCCTTGATACCCGGGATGTTGACAGTCTCGCTGTGACTTTCACTGCGGGGACGGTCATTCCAAATTCGAGGATTTATCATATCCGGCTGCAATACCGGGTCGGACATGAAGGCCCATTTCAAAATTTCCGTGATGAGTTTGGCAATCCCGTAGAATACCAATGGATGGCGGAACCGGGTCATACTGCAACGGTGGGTGATCTGATGCTGCCTGAAGAGCTTCATGGACGAAGCTACGTACAGCTTTTCTGGAGGTATTATTACACCGGCAATCTGCCGCATGGAGACAGCGGGCAGCGTGCAAAGCTGAACATATCCGATATCCGGGTTTTTCAAATAAGGGAGACGAGCGTTAATGCGGCGGAAGCAATACCTGCGGGATTGACGCTTCACCAGAATTTTCCGAATCCGTTTGGTTCACCCACCATCATCCCGTATGAACTGGGAGCACAAAGCCATGTGCGTATAGAAATTTTTTCCATTGATGGAAGAAGGGTGGCAACGCTTGTTGACGGGCAAAAAGATGCCGGAGTGCACCGTGTTGAGTTCGATGGCTCTGGCCTTGCAAGCGGTGTTTACATATACCGCATCCAAAGCGATGTCGATTCTGTTACTCGAAAAATGATCCGGCTGTAAGGTAATAATACCTGTAATTTTATCTGATTATTAACGCTAAAATCCGGATATTCCCGGCATGCCTGTTGACTCCCAATGGAACTGCAGGAATTTTTTAAAGAAACCTGGACCGCCAACACATTGATACTATCTGAAGATGTCGCACCGGCAATCAAAGGAAAAAATTCTTCATCGTGAAAAAGATTTTCACGATGAGCGTTATCGTTCCGAATCGGAAAACAGAAAAACGACTAACAAATATTACCGTCTGAAAAAGGATTTTGATCAGCGGTTTCTTGATCTGATCAGTGAACATGCAAAGAACAAAAAGGTGCTTGAAATCGGTTGCGGTCCAAATATCAATATGCCACATTGGGTTGATAGGGCACAGGAATGCCATGGTATCGACATTTCTGCAGTAGCTATCGATCAGGCCTGGAAGAGATTGGGCAGGCATTATGACAATGTGCATCTTAAAGAGATGAATGCCGAAAAAATGGATTATGAAGACAATTTCTTTGATGTGGTTTGCGGCAAGGGAATCATTCATCATTTAAACCCACCGTCAGCATTTCGGGAAATTGCAAGGGTGCTCAAACCTGATGGTCTGGCTGTATTCATAGAACCGCTCGGACATAATCCTTTTATCAATTTTTATCGACGCCTCACACCGGATATGCGAAGCAGGGATGAAAACCCGCTGTTAATGTCAGATATTCAGATGACCTCCCAATATTTCGGGAATGTTTTGGTATATTATCAGCACATCACCAGTATACTGTCCGCATTCCTTCCTGGAAGCGGGTTGCACAATATCAGCTACAGCATCCTGAATAATGTTGACAAGCTAATTATGACGGTTTTACCCTTTTCAAAAAAGTATTGCTGGATGGCACTGATCCGATTGCAAAAACCAATTACAAAGGAAAGCTCAGCCTGATCGTTATAGCAACTGAAAAAAACTTGCAATGTCAATAACAGCCGAATTTTTTTCCATCTCGCACAACATTTTGAAATTCAGATTCCGAATATTGCAAACCATTATACTGACATGAGAAAACCAATAAGTGCGGTCATCTGTTTTTTTTTACTTTACGGGTGTTCCGGATCGACATCGGATAGTAATGAATATGAGTCAAATCGCATCGAAATTGTTGAAATAACCAAGTGGCCGGATGGGTTCAGGGCCGCTTTCACCCCAACACTGGATGCCGGATCGCCAGTCCATTTCGATGCAGAGAACCAGTGGCTGATGGACAAAGGACTTTTCATGGATTACGAAATAATAACCGCTACCTACGATCAAAGTCCGGAACGGGTGGCTTTCTTGATAGACGTGCTCATTCCAAATGGCTTTGGCTATTTCGGTCACGGACATGCACATGACAACCACGATAACTTTGATTATGAAGATGCCTATGCCTCATTCAGGCAGAATTTTCTGAGTATGGCAAGTTACGGTCTCAAACCGGTTGCTTATGCCTATCCCTATGGTCATGGACTTCTGGAACGAACCCGTAGAGCATTGTCGGATTCCGGCTTTCTATCAGGACGCCTTAATTGGCCGGTTTTTGAAGAATACGGGCCCTGCATCATACCTGATGACGATACGGAGCCGCCCGATTGGTTTGGACTGCCGGCCCTGCGCATGGAGAGTTACGACTTTGAGCAGTGCGGTGATTGTGTGAATAACCCCCAAGAGTTTTTCACTTACCTGGATGCCTGCATTGAACAGGGTGCTTGGTTGATAAGCACATATCATGCCATCGGGTTTGACGGGGAGACAGATGGGAGACCTGTTGGCTGGGGATTCTATCGACGGCATCATTTCTATGAGGAAATGACACGTATCAAGGAGCTGCAGGAACAGGGCGTTGTTTGGCTGGCACGGATGAATGATGCAACACTTTATGCCCGACAACGCCACAATGCTTCGTTTGATATCAATGAAATTGACAAATTCACCTACCAGTTGTTACTGGACGATGGCCTGGACAGGGCTATTTTTGATTTGCCATTGACATTAAGACTGAAAATTGACCATGAGTATATGGGTCAGCGCATTGAAATTTCAGATTCATTCAACACGATTGTTGCCGGGATACAAATTACCAGTGAGGAGCACCTGATAAACCTCATCCCATCCGAAGAACCGTACACAATCAGGATATTGTAAACGAGATTGTCAGGAATAAGAATGGCATTTACAGACGTGTCAAAAAATCTGTGAACTGCCTGTGGTTCTTTTCCATGCTGAATTTCTTGCTCAACAAAGAGTATGCATTTTCTCCTTTTTCCGCCAGCCTGCCTTCGGCCAGTGCCGAATTGATCAAGCCTGCAACCGTCTCCGGAGTATCGTTGAAGTCAAAAAGAATGCCGGTTTCCTGGTTGACTATTTCCGGAATGCCGCCTGTCATCGGTGCCGCAGCCGGGATTCCACAACTTGCGGCTTCCATAATACTCACCGGAATCCCTTCGCTGGTACTGTAATTCAGGAAAAGATCCACCTGTTCACGCACATAGAAATCCGTAACAAATTCGGGTTCCACCCGGCCCATGAGGGTTATTTGTAGACCCGGCTTATTGGTTCGATGAATTTTCTCTTTCAAGGCATCAAAACCGGGACCATCTCCGAAATGGGTCCACCGGATTTTTTTGAAGGAGCCGGAACTCTCCATTTTCAGCCGATCGTAAAGTGCAAGAACAGTTTCAAATATTCGGTCAACCCTTTTCAACGGGATGATGGCCGAGCAGGATGCAACATGAAGTTCGTCCGGCCCGCCCGCCCGGTTTTTGCGTTTTTCCCCTCCCTTCACACCGAGATATTGCACAAGAATCTTGTCTTTGTATTCCGGGTAGCGTTGCACGAGATAATTCCGGCCGTTTTCGGAGACAGGGAAAAGATAGTCCAGGTGGCCGGCCTTCCACTCATGCCAGGGCAGATAGCTTTTCGGGTGGCGTTCAAGGTACAGGTCGCCTCCATGGGCCCTGGATACCACGGGCCAGCCAAGCTTTTTTGCGGCAAGAATCCCACCCATGCAAGCCTGGTTCATCCAGTAGGAATAGATGAGCCCCTGCTTGAAACGGTGTTGCCGGGCTGTCTGAAGTATTATTTTCTCAATCCGGCGCGCTATTCCCAGAGTTCGGGCAGCAAGGTA
Source organism: Balneolaceae bacterium (assembly GCA_007693825.1). Lineage (GTDB taxonomy): Bacteria > Bacteroidota > Rhodothermia > Balneolales > Natronogracilivirgulaceae > SKNL01. The sequence continues at coordinate 17 of RECX01000251.1, read as the reverse complement.
AAAAGTGCCGGGAGAGA
>RECX01000219.1 GCA_007693825.1 Balneolaceae bacterium | reverse complement strand
CAGATCCAGAACCGGTTGCGGGTTCGGAAGCGGAACAGGAAGTGAACGCAGATCCAGAACCGGTTGCGGGTTCGGAAGCGGAGCCGGATGTGGACCTGGAAGCGTCTCCAGCAGAGAAAGAGACTGCCGAAGCCGCTGAAATAACGGATGGACGCACGAAAGGCGAAGTAGCACAGGAAGAGGCCTCTGAAGCGGACGCAGCTTCTTCGGAAAACAAGGGAACATTGATCACGGAAAATGTTATGGCCCCGCTGGATGTCCAGAAGGAGCTCTTGCGTTCGGAATCATCCTCCCTGCAGATCACCAATGACACAAACGGAAATGCCGAAAAATCAGATAACGGTGTCAAAGCCAATGGTCTCGCATCCGCCATCGAAAATGGAAAAGAGGCCGTAAAGGGGAACGAAGCTGTCAACGGGAACGGCAAGCTGCTCCACAACTTCCATCAGAGGATTACTCTTGACCCGGAACAGGCGGGCTATGATGCCGGACTGATTACCGAACTTCTGATCCATCATCTGAGTGAGAAAGCGGGCGTTGAGGTTACCGTGACACTGGAAATCAACGCTAAACTGCCCGATGGTCTTGAGCAGGAGCTTGCCCGGATCATGATGGAGTGCGTGAAGCCTCAAAAAACCCCAAAGCTGGAACTGGTTAACAGATAATATCATCATGCCTGCAATTCACGCAGTGCTTCCAATAAGGCCTCGAATTCCTGGCGGCATTCACCGCATTTCTGAAGGTGCTCCGCCACAAGCGGCATGGCCTTTTCCGGACTCTTGCCAGCCAGCTTCATTTCGGCAAACTCATCGAGCCTGTCAAAACATTTGTCACAGCCGATCTCCCCGGGCGTGGTCATCGTTACGGCCCGGATCAGCTTTTTTAATATTTCCTTGTTCAGTTGCATTTTTTCTATAAATACTGGGTCATATAAAAGATGTTTTCATCTTTAAAACTCTTACAGCTCCCGTAACATTTCCTCCGGATCCATCCCCGATTCCATCAGTTTTTTTCTGAGCTTCATCCGGGCGTCATGGATCAGCTTGTACAGCGCATTACGGCTCATTCCCATGGCATCTGCGACCACGGTCATGGGTATTTGCTGCACCATTATGGCGTCAATGGCCTTTCTCTGCCTGTCTGTGAGCTCTTTTTCCATCATTTCCATCACGGCCGCAAGGATCATGGACTCGTGAGCCTGCTGGTCCGGTCCGGCCAGGGATGATGCCATAGCCCCGGAATGGTCGCTTTTGGCGTCCTCATGGTCGCCGCCGGAAAGATCTTCCAGCGAGACATCCTTCCATTTCTTTCTCCGCAGCTCCGACAAGCCTTCCCGCACGGCAATCTTCATGGCCCAGGCAACAAACCCGCTCTCCCCCTTGAACGTATCCAGCTTTTTCAGGATCCTGAGGAGCGAATCCTGCGCAATATCTTCAACGAACTGGTCACGCTCCCGGTCCACGTAGGCCGCCAGAGAGGACCGCAGTCCGCGGACCAGGATCTCCCGCAACTCTTTCAATGCCTGACTGTCGGGCGGCTCGGAAAGCTGCCGTACCCATTCGCTGTTGGACCGGTAAGATTTTGCTTTCTGTCGGCGTCTATGGAACCAGTGCAGCATGCAACCAGGCCTGTTTGAAATTCATTGCGGTTAGATGGCAGGTACGGTGATTGTGTAAATCTCCAGTAAATAAACAGACTTATGAAGCCAGTCAAGTTTTTTATGCCGCTCCTTTGTGCTTTTCTTGTTTTTCTGTTCCTTGCCGGCCCGGTCGGGGCGCAGGACCGCCCCCTGGAAGGCTGGGAGACGGATGTCGAAAAGCGCAGCATCGATCTGGATGAATTGATAAGCGGCGGCCCCCCAAAGGACGGCATCCCTTCTATTGACCAACCGGTGTACATCCCCGCCGGGGAAGCCGCCTTCTGGCTGGGCGACAGGGAGCCGGTCATTTCAGTGCGGATCGATGACCAAGCCCGGGCCTACCCGCTTCAGATACTGATGTGGCACGAAATCGCCAATACCCGCTTCGGTGACGTCCCCGCAGCCGTCACCTTTTGTCCGCTGTGCTATTCCGCTCTCGTTTTTGACCGCAGGGTGGATGGGGAAACCCTGGAGTTCGGCGTTTCCGGCTTTCTGCGCCATTCCGATATGATCATGTTCGACCGCACCACGGAAAGCCTCTGGCAGCAGATTACCGGTGAGGCCGTCGTGGGCGCACATACCGGCACCCGGCTGAAGACGCTGCCCAGCCAGATCATCTCATTCGAACAGTTCCGTGAAATCTATCCGGGTGGATTGGTTTTGTCGCGCGAAACAGGGCATCAGAGAGCCTACGGACGCAATCCCTACGTGGGCTATGACGACATTGACCAATCCCCCATGTTCATCGATCCGTCGGACGTGGACGGCCGGCTTCGTCCCATGCAGAAGGTAATCGGCGTGGTCATCGGTGAGCGACAGAAGGTGTATCCCTATGAGTTGACCAGGGAAGCCGGCGTGATCAATGACGACTTCGCCGAACAGCAGATCGTTGTCCTCCATACCGGTGGGGCGGCCTCTGCCATGGACGCCCCGCGGATCGACCAGTCAAAGGAAGCCGGATCGACCGGCGTGTTTTTTCGCCAGGTCAACGGCAGGACGCTCCGATTCCGCCTGGTGGATGGTAACATCGTGGACCGGGAGACCGGCAGCACATGGGATATCAGCGGACGGGCAGTCGAAGGTCCGCTCGAGGGCACCCGCCTGGAGGCCACAAACTCCGGCGACTATTTTGCCTTCGCCTGGCTGGTATTCTATCCCGATTCCGCCATTTACGGATCGAACACCGATTGAGCATGTCTTCCAACAACACCCCTTACACCCTCTTCCTCTGTGCGTTGCCTCTGCTGCTGCTCGTGTTGATAACGCCACCCGCTCAAGCGCAGACCTGCAGCTGCGCGGGAGCTCCCCTGCTCAGTTCGCAAGGCTCGGGAGTCCGTTCTGCCGGCAGTTTTCTGGCCGGGGTCACCTATGAGTATCACGATATTTCCTCCCTGTACAGCGGCACGACCCGTCTCGAGGACGCAACCGTCACCCGGTCCACCCAGTCTGTCCTGCTGGAAATGAGCTATGGGATCACCGACCGGCTTTCCGTTTCCGGGACCTTTTCCTGGGTCGACAAGCTGCGGACCACCGGACGCCATACCGCTTCGGGAGGCAACACCGTGACCACCCGTGGCGCGGGCGACGGCATGTTCCTGCTCCGCCACATCCTGATTCGCCAAACCCTTTGGAACCCTTATTCCATTGCGATAGGCGCCGGTTTTAAAGCTCCGATCGGCAGCAGTTCCCTGAAACGCAACGGTTTTACGATGAATGCCGACATGCAGCCGGGAACCGGCAGCTGGGACGGAGTGATCTGGACCTCCCTCTCCCGTTCTCTTTTGCCTGAACGCCTGTCCGCTTTCGCGACCGGATCCTTTCGATATACCGGCTCCAATGAGCGCTTTGCCGAGAACGACCGGTACCGGTTCGGAAATGAGCTGGTCGTGGATGGCGGGATAGCCGGCGGTCTTTCGGGGATCCTGTCCCACCATATTCTCATTCAGTTTCGCTCTACCAGCTCCGATACCCGCAATGACATCGCCCTTCCGAATACCGGAGGCACCTGGCTCAGCGTGGTGCCCGCATTGAACATAGAGGCCTCGGAACGCTATTCGTTCCGCATCTCCGGCCGCCTGCCCGTATACCAGAACCTCAGCGGGACTCAGCCAACCACCGGTTTTGCCCTCTCCGGCTCATTTTTTATTCACTTCAACCGCAACGATTCCAATGGATTTGGATATGGAACTCCTCAATAATATCAGCCCAGGAAAGATTTTTCCCATTGTAACCATACTGGCCCTGGGTTTCGCGGCATCCTGCGGCCTGAGCGATTCCGGCACGGACCGGAACGGCTTCTCCCCGCCAGACCAGCAGGACTGGCTGATACCGCTCAGCGAAATTGTGGATGGCGGCCCCGGCAAGGACGGCATCCCGTCCATCGACCAGCCCGATTTTGCGCCGGCAAACGAAATCACCTATGTGCCCGACAACCGCATGGTCATCGGGGTCCACATCGACGGTGTGACCAGGGCGTATCCACACCAGATCCTGGACTGGCACGAAATCGTGAACGACCAGTTCGGCAGTTTCGATGTGGCCGTCATCTATTGTCCGCTCACAGGGACGGGTATGTGCTGGACCCGTACAATAGACGGGCAGACCACGGAATTCGGGGTATCGGGCCTGCTGTTCCGCAACAACCTGATTGCCTACGACCGGAATACCGACAGCAACTGGTCGCAAATGCAATTGCGCAGCGTCAACGGCGCTCACATTGGCCGCGACATTGAAACGTTCCAGGTCGTCGAAACCACCTGGGCCACCTGGAAAGCGATGTATCCGCAATCTCTGGTCCACACGACCAACACCGGCTTCCAGAGAAACTACAGCGGTTTTACCTACGGCTCGGATTTCTCCACCAATCACAACCGCATCCTCTTTCCGATCCAAAACAGCGATAACCGCCTGCAGAACAAGGACCGGGTTCATGGCATCCTTGGTTCGCGCACCCGGAATGAGCCGCCTTCGGTCAGGGTATATGCCCTCAGGGATTTCGGCGACGGCGTTGCCCTGGTCAGGGATACTTTCGACTCGGAAGATTACCTGATCGTGGGCAGCACGGAACATGATTTTGCTGCGGCCTTTCGCCTGGATGACGGCAACGGCGTCGGCAATCTTGAATTCGAGGCCGTTCAGGAGTCACTGCCCGTGGTGATGCAGGACTCGGAAGGGAACAAATGGGATGTCTTCGGACGGGCGGTGGAAGGGCCCCGCTCCGGAACACGACTTCCCGCAGCCCGTTCCTATACGGGATACTGGTATGCCTGGGCCGACTTCTTCCCCGATTTGCAGCTCTTTGAGCACGACTGAGATGCTGACAGGATTCGCGATGCCGGCATGATACCTCCAGCCAAAACCGGCACTTTGCGCATGTGCTTTGCATTTCAAAGCTTTGGCTGTACAATCATGCGGCGATACACGGAAACCAGCGTTTCCTGACGGAATCCCAGGTAGTACATCATGAAAATAAGCGTAAAAATGAGCTGCAGCCGCACGAATCCGTTTTCGCGATACTTCCTTGCCGAGGTGACCACATGGTCTTTCAGCACCACAAAGGAACCTTGCTTGCGGATCCTCCGGAAAAAATCATTGTCCTCCATGACCACGTGATCCTCGCGATATCCCCCGAGGCGGTGAAACAGGTCGGCGCTGACGAACAGGCTCTGATCCCCGTACCGGAACGGCAGAAGATCGAACCGGGTAAACCACGCATAGAAGCGCATCAATCGCGAGGGTTCGTCAAAAGAGAGCCGGAAACAGCCGGAGCGGACCCCCGTTTCGGTTGCAGCGATGATTTTCGAAAGGGCTCCGGACGGCGGGATCGTGTCCGCGTGAAGAAAATAGAGGATTTCCCCGGAAACCAGGCCGGCACCGTAATTCATTTGCGCTGCCCGTCCCTTGCGCGGTGACAGGACGCACCGGACACCCGATTCATTGGCAACGGCAACGGTGCGATCGGTGCTTCCGCCATCCACAATGATGATCTCGTATGGAACCGGCTCCTGGTTTCGCTCCTTTCCGGCGGGGGTGTCCGGGGCCGTGTCCGGCGCACCGTTTTTTTCTGGTGGATGCGGCCCGAGAAGTTTCCCCAATTCCCGCAAAAAAGGCCCCAGGCCTTCTTCCTCATTATATACCGGGATGATGATGCTGATGAGCGGGGTCACGTCCTTTTCTGTTTTCCGTTCGGCTGCCTGTTCCCGCAGGCGGCGGCTATTGCCGGGCGGTGCCGGGTGTGCCAACAGATGCTTCAGTTGCCTGTAGTCTTCCTGGTCATCCATGTCCCGGAGCTCCGGAAGCAGACAGGTATTCAGCCCGGCCCGCTTGAAGTCCTGCAGCGTGCTGTGGAGTACCGTATCGGTGCTCCAGGCCTTGTTGTCGAACACTTCGGGATGCAGCGTCCGCATTCCAAGGAGATAGTACCCGCCGTCGCTGGCCGGCCCTGCCACGGTGTCGTGGGTCGCAAGCGCGCGGAAGGCCTGTTCCAGATGGCTGGCGTCCAGCTCCGGGCAATCGCTGCCGATGATCACGGCACGGTCGTATCCACCCGAAAAAACTTCCTGAAAAGCCTGCTTCATCCGCTGTCCGAGATCCCCGCCTTTCTGGACCCGCAGGTTTGCGCCGCGGAATACTTCCATCCCGGATTCACTGACGGGAAGTCCGTCACGCGTGACATCCGGCCATGCATCGGGGATTTCACGGCTGAAATAGACAAAGACATCGGCCACGCCAATATCGGCCACGGCGACATCGGCCACGGCGACATCGGTCTCGGCGATATTGGTCTCGGCGATATTGGTCTCGGGCCTTGCCCCCATGGCCTGCTGCATGGTGTGGGCCACCAGGCGCATGTAGACCTCCATGGTTCGCGCGTCACCCAGATCGGCTGCCAGCCGGGTTTTGACGCGGCCGGGATCGGCATTTTTGACAAAGACGATCAGGGCGTTCTGCGTGTTGCCGCCGGAGCCATTCGGTGTCTTTTCATGAGTCCGCGGAGTGCCGGCGCCTGAGTTTGGTGTGGCTTTTCTTTCTCGCAAGGAGCTCCCTCCATCGTCCATCACGTGGTTGCCCCGCCGCAGCTGCTGCCCGCCCCGGCCGTACATCCAAAACAGTGCTGGTTGACCTTGATCTCCCGGTCGGTCAGCCGCTGTACATCGAAATCACGGATATGCGTGGCACTGCGTTCATCGACGGGTATTTCGAGCATCTGGTTGAAGTCGCAGTCAAACAGGTATCCCTGCCAGTTGACCGAAATCGTGTTCCGGCACATCACCCCCTCCGCCGCCGCGGGATTGTACGTATTCACCAGCTTCTCCATGTACTCTTCGAGGTTGCCGGACATCACCAGGAACTCAAGATAGCGGCTGATCGGCAGATTGGTGATGGTGAATAGCTGGTCGAATTCCACTTCGTGCTTTTCACGAAGGTTTTTCCTGAATTCGGCTTCCAGCTCCGACTGGTCCGGCGGCAGGAACGCCCCGGCGGGATTGTATACCAGATTCAGCTCCAGCCCGGTGCCGGGCATGCCGTATCCCAGTTCATTCAGGCGCCTCAGCGCTTCGATGGACCGGTCGTAGGTCCCCTCGCCGCGCTGGCGGTCGGTGGTGTATTTGTTGTAGAACGGAAGCGAACAGGTGACTTCCAGGCCGTGCATTTTGAAAAAATCCGGAAAGGCGCGATACTTTTTGCTGGTCGTGAGGATGGTCAGATTGGATCGAACGATGATCTTGCGGCCCGGACGGCTGACCTGCTCCACGAACCACTGGAAATCCGGGTGCATTTCAGGAGCGCCGCCCGTCAGGTCAATGGTGTGGATATCCGATTTCTCTATCGCATCAATGCACGCTTCCAGGTTCTCCCGGGACATCATCTCGGTGCGATCCGGCCCGGCATCCACGTGACAGTGCTTGCAGGTCATGTTGCACATGTATCCCAGATTGATCTGCAGGATCTCGATCTGCGTTGGCCGCAGCGGCCACAATCCCGTTTGCTCCAGCATCTGCTCAAAACGCGGGAGCGTGCACAAGCGGGGGGTGTGCTGGTTGATGACTTCCAGCTGCGTCTGCGGATCCGAGAGGGAGTGCTCGCGGGAGGCAAGTGAGTGGACTTTTATCATGAATACAACGGATTTCGATTACAACTTCGCGATTGGCTGATACCTTTTCTGGTGGATGCGGCCCGAATTGGCACGTCACATCCCGGCCTTTTTCGCCTGATTCATCATCTGCACCCCATGCACCAGCGACGCACCGCCGCGGATGGCGCAGGCCACATGGACCGCCTCCATCATTCCGCCTTCAGAAACACCATGCTGCATGGATGCTTCGGTATAGGCATCGATGCAGTAGGGACACTGCACCGTGTGCGAAACGGCCAGCGCGATGAGCGCTTTCTCGCGGGCGGTAAGTTCGTCGCCCTCAAATACGGAATTGTAATAGTCAAAAAATTTCGTCCCCAGCTTTTCGCTCAATTCCGTCACTTTTGGAAATTGCCGGAGATGGTCGGAGTCGTAGTAGTTTCTGCCCATGGTTGTTGCAATTTATATAATACCTGGAAAACCAGGCAAGGTTAGGATTTTTGATGTTTGTCAAGAAATGCTCCGGTGTTTTGCACAAAATGCCAATTTCTGCCATTTTGTGCCAACACATCACAAACCGGCCACATATTCCGCTGCAGCCATCAGGATGGCTCCGCTGATGCGCCTGGAATAATCGGGATCGACATACTGGAACCGGATTACTCCGTCCGTGTCCAATATAAACACGGCAGGAACCGGAAAAATATAGTTCTCCTCCGGTGTTGTTGTATGACCGGTGCGTTCCACCAGTGCGGATACCCGCCCGGAGTCCGTGACCTCAAAGGCAATGCCAAAGTGGCGGGCAGCGGACCGGTCGGTGTCCGACAGCAGGGTATAGGCCGGCTCGTGATCTCCCAGGCCTTCCGCAAGCTGACCGGGACTGTCCGGACTTATGGCAACGATCTCCATGCCAAGATCGCGGATGTCCTGCTCCATCGCTGCCAGCTCGGCCAGATGTCTGTTGCAAAACGGGCACCATCCACCCCGGTAGAAAATGACCATCAGCGGCGTTCCGGGGTGCATATCGCGCAAGGCAACTGATTCGCCGGATACCGTGCGCAATGTCACATCCGGCGCATCCGCTCCGATGAGCAGGGGTTGGACGGCGGCCGCTTCCCCGGGCAGGCCATTGCCACCCGCCGCCGGCATGCCATGTGATGCAAAAACGGCAACCGGAAGGAAGGATATCGTCATTAGCAATAAGAGATTTTTCATTTCAGAACTCCACTATGTTGTGATTACGTGTTTTGTAGACTCAAAGAGCTACGCGCTTTATTTATCAAAAAACTACGCGCTCTATTTACTCAAAGAACTATGCGTTTTATTTAATCAAAGGATGCGGTCCGGATCGCTCAGATCGGGCAGCTGCCCGCGATAGCGGAACAGGCGCCGGATCCATGTGACAAGCGTCAGGTTCTGGTTCTTGATGTACCACTGATCCGCCGCCCTGCGGGCGCCCTGGGCATAACTGGGATAGGGATAGATGGTGTCGGCCATCTTCCTGAGCGATATCCCGTTTTTCATCGCGAGTGCATACTGGCTGATCAGCTCGCCGGCATGCGCGCCGACGATATCCGCACCCAGGATGCGTCCGGTCAGCTTTTTGGCGTACACATGGATCCAGCCATCCGTCTCCTCATCGGTGACGGCCCGGTCGATCATGCTGTAGGGAAAGCGGTACACTTCAAAGCGCGTGCCTTTCTGTTCCAGGTCCGTGCGGTTTGCCCCGACATGCGCCACCTCCGGATCGGTATAGGTGACCCATGGCACATGCCTGTTATCCATTTTCATCGGCACCTTGAGCAGCGCGTTCGTGGTTGCCACCTTGGCCATGTGCTCGGACATGTGCGTGAACTGAAAGCGTCCGGCCACATCCCCGATGGCGTAAATATGCCTTTTGCTGGTCCGGCAGCGTTCGTCGACCGTGATTCCCTCCCGTGTGTACGACACTCCCGCGGCGTCCAGATTCAGCTCGTCCAGCTGGACCCGCCTTCCGGTTGCAAGGAGAAGCTTGTCGGCTTCAAGCACTTTGCGGCCGCTACCATCACCTGCGGAGCCGGTTTCTTCGTGGCCATCCGCCCCGTCCTTTCCCGCTCCATTTTTTGCGCGGATGCTCACCTTCACCTTCCGGTCATCGCCCTCTACGGAGTCCACCGAGACGCCGAGGTGAAACTCCACGCCCTCCTGCTCCATTTTTTTCCTGAGGATATCCGTCATTTCCGGCGGGTCTTTCGGGAGGATGCGATCCCCCATGTCCACCACGCTCACCCTGGTTCCAAGGCGCTGGAACGCCTGCGCCATTTCCGTGCCGATGGGGCCGCCGCCGACGATCACCATGCTTTCGG
>RECX01000250.1 GCA_007693825.1 Balneolaceae bacterium | reverse complement strand
CTGCCCGTACATGGTGGACTCCATATCGGTGGAATTGGACTGCTCACTCCTGATACTCTCGTAGAAGGGCTCTATTTCATCGTAGTCCACTTTCTGCGGCTGCTTGGAGGCTTTTCTGTAGTTGTTGATGTAGGAATTCTTCAGGATCCGGAAAAGCCATCCTTTTGCGTTGGTCCCCCTCTCATAGCTGCTGAAAAAACGATATGCTTTTACAATCGTATCCTGGACAAGATCCTCTGCGTCATCATTATTGGCAGTAAGCTTCAGTGCAAAGTTGAAGAGTGCATCCAGATGAGGGAGCATTTCATCATTGAAATCCTCCTGCTTCTGAAACTCTTCTCTCGTCATTCCTTCCATTAAAAATCAATCGTTTGATTAAACCCGGGGTAGCAACTGGTTACTGTGTGCTCTTGTAACCTGATGTTTTTTATGCGTTTCTATAAAGGCGTCGCCGGAGACTGCTGTCGGATTACGTACCAATACAGTCTAAATGTAAGAAATCAGATTCAATATATTAAATTAATAAAATCTAATTGTCATTCATTTCCCGTACGGTTGCGACAAGTCTGGATGCATTTTGATAGCCCAGTGCGCGGAAAGCGGCATCAGAGAGAACCAGCCTGTTATCCGGTGTGCGGTCATTGATATGGACGAATATCCCGAGCCCGTTTTCCGGGTTCTCGATGTAGGCGACGGAACCAAGCGCCATGTTCGGATGTGCGGCAGTCAGGGCCTGCGGGTTGTACAGATCACCGCTGGTAGTGGTTTTGCTGTGCCGGTCGGCAGGATAGCGGGTGACCTGCATCTGCACCCCGTTATCTTCACTGACAGTCGCAATGTACGGATTGGGTCGCCTGGCGGTGGCTGCAATGAGGAGGGTCACCTCGTCACCGTGACGCAGATCGCCGGCGGAAACACCGGGATTGAGTGCACGGAACTCGTGCATATCCATGTTGTGATGCTCAAGCAGCTGATGCAGGGAATCCCCCTCACTGAAAGTATGTGTTGCAAAACGGCCCTGCGGAGTGCTCTCGACACCCCATTCCGCGGCGACGGACGGTGGTGCCGATGGACGGCTGCGTATGCGGAGCTGCTGTCCGACATCGATCCGGGAGCTTTCCAGATCATTGAACTCCATGAGCTCCTGAACGGTCATGTTGAAACGGGACGCTATCCTGTGCAGCGTATCACCCGGACGAACCTCGTAAAAGGCAGGGGTGGACGGTTCCCCCATGGCATCATCATCGGTAACCGCGCTGGGCGGCGGTCCGGGCTCCGGATCATCAGGCGGCGGTGGGACGGTATCCACCCGGTCGGCAACAGGAGGCCGTTCGTCCCGCGGCGGCTCCGGTCTTGTGCGGTCAGGCGGCCGTGTCTCCGGCCGTGTCTCCGCCTGCTGTCCCTGACTGCGTATCTCCAGTCTCTGTCCGATGGAGATCAGATTGTCCCTGAGATCGTTCCACTCTTTTATCTGGTCAACGGAGACATCGTATATCCGGGAAATACGGAAGAGCGTTTGGCCGGGTTCCACGGTGTGGATGATGGTGCCGTCCTCTGCAGGCGGACGCGGTCTTTCAACCGGATCCCGGCGCTCCGGTCCTCTTCCATCGCCGACAACCAGTTCCTGTCCGACCGAGATCACATTGTCTCTCAAACCGTTCCATTGACGGATCTGATCCACGGTGACATCATACTGGCGGGATATGCTGAAAAGGGTTTCCCCCTGCCGGACAGTGTGGGTCGGCGGGTCGGCTGCCAGTGAAGGGAGCGAGAAAAGGGTAATGAAGAGGAGGATGAGACAGGTACGCATATTGGTTCGTTATGCTCCTTCGGATTCAAGTTCGCTGATGGCCTGCTCCAGTTCGGATGCGGCATGGAGATCACGGGCCTTGCGGGCGGCAGTGACACCATTGGTGAATGTTTTCAAAGCTTTTTGAGCGTTGTCATTGGACTGATAAAGCTTTCCGAGATGGTAATAAACCCCGACGTATTCGGGGTCATGGTCCAGGATGTATTCAAAGTGTTGTTGTGCCGTGCTGGGGTCGCCGGTCTTCAGGTGTTCCAGTGCCAGTGCAAACCTGGAAAAGCTGTCCGCCGGGTCCGCATCCAGAAATTCTTTCAGTTTTTTTACCCTGGTATCATTCATTGGTTTTCACACTTGTTTTGAATCTAACGCCGGGATAGTTGTAAACGTATAACAGGCAGCGATAAAGTGCAAAGGTATCATACGCAGTGATGGATCAGTAACGTATTATGCGCTGCGATAACGTATAAGGTTAAAAGCCGTCAGGTGGCGCGCGGATATCTTTCCTCGATCTCGCTTATGGAGTCACCGCCGAATTTTTCCAGGAATGCGTTTGCCAGTACGGGAGCAATGACATTTTCAACCACAACGACAGCTCTGGGAAGTGCGCAGACATCCGATCGTTCGTACCGCGTGTCCTGTGTTTTTTTGGATTCCATGTCCACGGTCTGCATTGGTTTGAGCATGGTGGGGATCGGTTTCATGACGCCGCGTATGATCAGGGGCATTCCGGTAGTGATGCCGCCTTCCAGTCCGCCGGCGCGGTTGCTGCTTCGGGCGAACTGCTCCTTCTCCCAGGTGATTTCATCATGCACCTGGTGTCCGTGACGTTTTCCCGCTTCGAATCCAAGTCCGATCTCTACGCCCTTCATGGCCTGTGTGCTCATCACGGCCTGTGCGAGCAGCCCTTCGAGTTTGCGGTCCCAATGGACATAACTGCCCAGGCCTGCGGGCAGGCCGGTGACAACAATCTCGTAAATCCCGCCGAGCGAACTGCCTGCCTTGCGCCGCTTCTTGATTTCTTCAACCATTTGTGCGGTCAGGCCTTCATCCAGGCACCGGACTTCCGAGGCATCGGCTGTGCCGGCCAGCTGTTCTGCGCCATCCCGCAGCAAGGGGTCGGCAATGGAGCGGATATCCTCCCAGGAGGAGTAGCCCTGTTCCCCGATTTGCAGCACGTGTCCGCCGATCTGTATGCCGAAGTAGCGGAGGAGCTGTCTTGCCGTGGCGCAGCAGGCTACTCTCATGGCGGTTTCCCGGGCACTGGAACGGTCAATGACGGGACGGATATCGTCAAAACGGAACTTCTGGACCCCGACGAGATCAGCGTGTCCGGGACGCGGAACGGTGATCCGGGGAACATCTTCATCCACCGGTGTGACGGACATGACAAGCGGCCAGTTGGCATCGTCCTTTTCATAAGCGCGATTGACCATCCTGAGGGCAACGGGATGGCCCATGGTTTTGCCGAATCGCACTCCGGATAAAATTTCTGCGGAGTCCTTCTCGAAGGCCATGCGTCCGCTTCTCCCGTATCCCTGCTGTCTCCGGGCAAGCTGTTGTGCGATGGCCTCCTTTGAGAGGGGCAGTCCGGCCGGAAGGCCCTCAACAATGCCGGTCAGTTCCGGTCCGTGCGATTCACCGGCGGTGAGATATCGAATCATCGGTTTTCTGTTAGTCCATGTCTTGCGGAATCCTGAAATCAAGGATTGATCCTGAAATCAAGGATTGTTCCTGAAATTAAGGATTGTTCCTGAAATCAAGGATTGTTCCTGAAAAAAAAGGATTCCGGGGAGCAGGAATATAGCAATTTAGAGAATGAACTGCGGCCCTAAGAATGAACTGCGGCTTTAAGAATGGACCGGAGCGGGTTGGATGCCGGGCTACAGCCGGGTTCGAAGGTTCAGCTGGAAAAGGCCGCCCGTTTCACTGTAGGATGTGCGGCTGATATCTATGTGAATGTCGCGTACGATGATACCGAGTCCTATGGAAGCGCCGGAGAGGTCGATGCGGCGGTCGGTTTTCAGCTCTTCGCTCTGCAAGTGATCGTATCCGATCCGGAGGTGAAAGTTCTCCGAAAACAGCAGCTCCGTACCGAACCGTATGCGCCGGAATAGGTTGTCTGAGAAACCCGGATCGGATTCATCGTCAAATACAGGGAGATCCCAGCGGTCCAGGGAGTGGAGTGTGAGATTGAACCGCAGCGGCAGGTGCTGCAGGCGATGGGTGATTCCGGCCATCAGTGAGAAGGGGAGGTCCTCTTTTGTGCCGTCGAACCGGGTGAGTTGTGCGCCAAGATTGCGAAACGAGAGCGCGGCTTGCGTGAACCCGTCGTTGAAGGGGAAATAAAGCCCTCCGAACAGGCCCAGGGCCGACGAGCGGTACGTGTCGTAATTGCTCATGATGAACTGAACGCCGATACCGGCACGGAAGGTGTCGAACAGGTTCCGCGACAAGGCGGCGCTCCACGAGAAATCATAGGCGCTGAACGATCCGTGCTCCACGCCGTCACTGTCCGTGCGGATGAAATCACCGTAATTCAGGAACCTGATTCCGGTGGCCAGTGTGCCGATACCGTCCAGGTGCCAGGCAAAACCGGTCGATCCCAGATAGATGTCGGAGATATGGTTAAGGTAGGACAAAGTCAGCTCACGGTGATTGTCCGGGCTCAAATACGCCGGGTTCACTTCAAAATGTGCCGTTCCACCGTCATGCAGGGATACATGATTTCCACCGAGCGCTGCCGTCCTGGCCGAGCCGGGCAGATTCAGGAACCCGAAGGCGGACTCGTGGCCGATCTGTGCTCCTGCTTCACCAGGAGCAAGGAACACGAATCCGGAAACGGCGAGAAAGCATGCAAGGATTTTTGATTTCACAATCGCAGTGTATAATTAATTCCGTAAATTACCGTATCAAAATATCAGATAGGTTGAAATAATCCGAAAATGGATTTTTTTTAATTCTACAATCGCTTTGCTTTTTTTTCAGATACCGCATTAAATCAGCAAACCGGATTACATAAACAACGGCTATTGCATGCAATTATTTATTGATGTAGGACGCTACTGCAGATTGATCTATGAGGCCATCCGTTCCTCGACGGAATTTGGCATGTACCGGAAGAACATTATTTCGGAAATGGTCAAGACCGGTTACGACTCGCTTCCGATCATCATCCTGGCAGGTTTCTTCACCGGAGCGGTGATGACCATCCAGACCTCCTATCAGCTTGTTGCCGGGTTTATACCGCCATCCACCATCGGAGCCATCGTTTCACAGTCGCTGCTGATCGAGCTGGCGGCGGTGATCAGCGCCCTGGTGCTTGCCGGACGCGTGGGTGCGCGCATAGCCACCGAACTGGGCACCATGGCGGTAAGCGAGCAGATCGACGCCCTGGAATCCATGGGTTTCAACTCGGTCACTTTCCTGGTGATGCCGCGGGTGCTGGCCGGTGTGCTGATGTTTCCGGTGATCTGGGTCGCCGCCGTGGTCGCCGGCATGATCGGCGGATTGCTGGCGGGCATTCTCACCGGGACATTGCCGGTTGCCGATTTCATGCTGGGCGCGCGCCAGGTATTCTCGCCGGCTGACGTGAGTTTCGGCGTGATAAAATCCTTCGTTTTCGGATACATCATCACCTCCATTTCCTGCTATAAGGGATATTTTGCGACCGGCGGTGCGGAAGGGGTCGGACAGGCAACCACCCAGGCCGCCGTCCTCAGCTGTATCTACATCCTTGTCGCCGACTTCGTACTTGCCTTCCTGCTCCTTTGACCGCAGAACCATGATCGAGATCAAAAATCTTACAAAAAGCTTCGGATCCAACGTCGTCTGGTCGGACGTCAGCCTTATGATTGAAGACGGGGAGACCCTTGCGGTCATCGGCAAGTCGGGTTCCGGCAAGTCCGTGCTCATGAAGCACCTCAACGTGCTGCTCTATCCCGATTCCGGAGAGGTGCTCATAGACGGGCTGAACGTGTTCGAGATCCGCTACGCCCGCCTTCGAAAGCTGCGCCAGCGGTTCGGTGTCCTGTTTCAGGGCGCCGCACTCTTCGACTCCATCACGGCCTATGAAAACGTGGCCTTCCCGCTCCGTTTTTTCAGCGACCTGAACGAAAAGCAGATCCATGAACGGGTGACGGAGTGCCTGGAACTGGTCAACCTGGCGGATATCGGCAACAAAACACCTGCCGAACTCTCCGGCGGCATGAGGAAGCGCGTCGGAGTTGCACGGGCAATTGTGATGAAACCGGAGTATCTTTTATACGATGAGCCCACGTCCGGCCTGGACCCGCAGACATCGGACGAGATCAATGACCTTATCATCGACATGGCAGATACTCTCGACATCACTTCCATCGTAATTACTCACGACATGCACAGCGTCCTGCGGGTCGCCGATAAAGTGGCCTTTCTGGACAAACAGGTACTCAGCTGGTACGGTACGCTCGACGAACTCCGCACCAGTGACCACAAAGATCTGAACGCCTTCATAAGAGCCAGCGAATATACCATTTAACACTACGCGGAGCCCGGTTTTGAAAAAAGTACAAAATGAAGTAAAGATTGGTTTAACCATCGTGATCGCCATGCTGATCGCCATCATCGGCTTCCGGGTGATGCAGGACGTGCCCCTGTTCCGCCCCAGCCTGCAACTATACACCGTATTTGAACGGGTGGATGGGGTCAGTGCCGGAACGTCGGTCTACATGTCCGGAGTGAAGATCGGTTCCGTCAACCGGGTCCGCCTTGCAGGTCCCGACAGCGTTGAAGTGGTGCTGAATATCTCGTACACCGAAGGGATTCCCGTGGGATCCCGGGCATACATCGAACCTGCCGATCTCATCGGAAGCAAAAGGGTGCGCATCCACCACTCCGGCGGCGATGAGATGATACCAGACGGCGGGTACATCAAGGGCATATACGACCACGGTGCGTTTGCGGAACTGCAGGAGTTTGCGGAAGACCTGAAACCCGACATCGAGCGGAGCGCCGGCAGCCTGGCCGAAGTGCTGGAGCAGATCGACGATGTGCTCAAGGATCGCGGCAAAGAGGATATCAGGGAGACCATCAGTGCGCTGAACCGGTCCTCGCAGCAGATCAACCGGCTTCTTGAGGCACGAAGCGCCGATCTGGACGAGTCCATCATCCATTTGAGACAAACGCTTGCCAATCTCGATACGCTGAGCGCCGGCAGCCAGCAGCAGCTGGAAGAGATCCTGTCCAACCTGGAGACGACAACGCGGGAGCTGTCGGTCATATCCACCGAACTGGGCGGCGTGAGCACCGAGCTGCACGTAATGATGCAGCAGATCAACAGCGGTGAAGGCACACTGGGACGACTGATCCAGGACCCCTCCCTGTATGAGAACCTGGACAGCATGGCCGTCAATCTCAAAAACATATCCCGCATCCTGGAAGAAGACCCCCGGCACTTCCTCAAGCACATGCGCCTGGTCGACATATTCTGAGGCCCGGGAAAGACGGGAATGCCTGGCCGGCAACGATCGGGCCCGATTGTCTGCACCAAACGAAATATGGCTTCGTTATACCTGCGAGCTTTGTAATTCGCGGCAATTGCCGTATCTTTCCAAGCTATTAAACGAAGTCGCAACCGACATTCCAAACCACTTTTCAATTATACGTTTCCGAGGTTTATTATGGGTTTGATGCAAAAACTAAGATCCGGCACCAAGTACATTATCTGGATCCTGATCCTCTCATTCGGACTCCTTTGGGTGCTTGCCGATACCCAGGTGTTTGACGCCATGATGGCAGGTCCGCGGAACATGGGCGAAGTGAACCGCGAGCCCGTATCATGGGCCGAGTTCAACCAGCGGATCAATCTCTACACGGAACAGTACCGCCAGCAGACTGGAGCCAGCCCCGACAGCGAAATCCGGGCCCAGTATGAAGAAATGGCCTGGGAACAGCTCATCGTGGACAAGATCCTGAAACAGAAAATGCAGGATATGGGGATCATGGTAACCGATTCCGAGCTGATGGAGATGGTTACCGGTGATAATCCCGATCCCTTCATCCGTCAGCAGTTTACCCGTGAGGACGGGACCATCGACAGGGTTGCGCTTCAGAATGCAATCGAGGCACCGGAGAACCGCGAAATCTGGATCATGATCGAACAGCAGCTTCGCGAACAGCGCCGCCAGCAGAAATTGAACCAGTACGTCGAGGCCTCGCTGCGTGTCAGTGACTTCGAGGTGCACCAGCATTACAAGCGGCAGAACAGCCGGGCCAACTTCCAGTTTGTGCGGTTCCCGTTTTCGGACATTCCTTCGGATGAGATAGAGGTGAGTGATTCTGAAGCCCGCGCCTTTTACCGCAACAATGAGCACCGTTTCCAGAGAAACAAGACCTGGCGCTTCTCCTATGTGACCTTTTCCATTGCACCGACAGAAGCCGACACAATGCGAACGCTCGACTACCTTGCCCGGCTTCGTGACGATTTCCGTGCTGCCGACAATGTCGACCGCTTCCTGACCGACCATTTCTCAGAGACAAGCTATTTTGAAAACTTCCTGAAACCGTCCGAGGTTCGGTTTGAACATCTCAAGGCGTTTGAACTGGATGTAGACGAAGTCAGCGAACCCTATGTCTACAACAACAGGGCTCATATGGTCCGCCTTCTGGAAGAACGTACGGCAGACCAGACCTATGTGCGCGTTCGGCAGCTCCGGCTTACGGATAGTGACGCCGGTCGCGAACTTGCCGGGGAACTCATCGGACGCGTCCGGCAGGGTGAGTCGTTTGCAGCCCTGGCAGAATCCTATTCCACGCACAGCCAGTCCGCTCGCCGCGGCGGCGATCTCGGTTATATCGAACGGGATGACAAGCCCGCAGCCCAGGCCAACGCCATTTTTGCCGCTTCTACCGGATCGGTGATCGGTCCGCTCGAAGGTGATGACGGCATCTACCTTTTCCAGATCACAGACCGCACCAACCGGGACATCCGCTTTGCCGACCTGAGCCAGGACTTCGAGCCCGATCCCTTTGAGACCGTGCAGCGCCTGGCCAATGAAGCCGAGGACTTCCAGTATTTCGCCCATGCGGATGGATTTGTCAGCGAAGCCGAACGCAGCGGATTCACGGTCCAGGAGGCAGTAGCAACCGAAGGCACCCCGTTCATTACCGGACTTGGACAGAGCCGCATGATCCTCAACGAACTTCAGCACATGAGAAGGGGCAACATCTCCGATGTCATTGAGACCGAAGACAAGTTTATGGTGTTCCGGGTGGATGAAGTAATCCCGGAAGGCACCCGTCCCCTCGATGAGGTCCGCACACAGGTGGAATCACTCGTGCGTGAACAGAAACGCAAGGAACTCATGACCCAACGCGTGAGCGAGATGCGGGATGGCATCGCTTCGCTTGAGGAGCTGGCTGAAACCAGCGGCAAATCGGTCCAGAGTGCAGAGCGCATTCGCCTGAACGCCGCCACGGTTCCAGGCGCCGGCCGGGAACCGAAAGTTGTGGGAGCCGCTTTTTCCCTTTCTGAGGGACAGCTTTCGCCCGTGGTCACCGGAAATAATGCCGCATTTGTGATGGTAGTGGAAAGCCGTACCATGGCCGATCCCGCCGCCATGACCACCGCGGAGCGCCGCCAGATCCGTGAAGAGCTGCAGCAGCAGAAAAACACCGTATTCGGATCGGTCTGGGTGGATCGACTCAAAGCCGATGCCGACATCCGTGATTTCCGCACCCAGCAGCGCATGATGCAGCGGCCCATGTAAGTATGCATGACGTATCCGCCGAAGATATAAAGAGAATGAGGCGGGCCCTACGGCTTGCCGAAAAAGGAAAGGGATACGTTGCTCCCAATCCGCTGGTAGGATGCGTCATTTACTCCCGTGAGGGTGTGCTCATCGGGCAGGGATATCATGAGCGGTATGGCCAGCCACATGCGGAGATCAACGCCCTGCGCTCTGTAAAAGACCGCTCGGATCTGCTGGACGCGACCGTTTACGTCACACTGGAACCCTGCTCGCATCACGGGAAAACCCCTCCATGCGCCACTGAACTGGCGAAGTATCCCTTCAAGCGGATTGTTGTGGCCATGACCGACCCGAATCCGCAGGTCAACGGCAATGGTATTGCCTGTCTCAGATCGAAAGGGATATCCGTGGTGACCGGCGTGCTCGAAGAGGAGGCCCGGAAGCTGAACGAAGTATTCCTGTTCAACATGCAGTTCGGCAAGCCCTATGTCATCCTCAAAGTGGCCCAGACACTCGATGGCTACATTGCCGCGCCGGACGGTGACTCCCGGTGGATATCCGGTGAGGAGGCCCGCAAACGCGTCCACC
>RECX01000255.1 GCA_007693825.1 Balneolaceae bacterium | reverse complement strand
CCGCGGAGAGCGGTGATCTGTCAATAATCCGCAAGTATGTTATTGACGAAGGACTCAGTGCCGATACCATGGATGAACACCGACGCTCCGCGTTGCTCAAGGCATCCAAGCACGGCCACAAGGACATTGTAGAATTCTTGCTAGAACAGGGTGCAAATGTGAATCTCAGGGACAACCGCGGCACTACCCCGGTTTACTGGGCTGCCAGCCGGGGCCATAAGGAGATCGCCTCGCTGCTCATTGAGAACGGTGCCGTTGTGAATTACTCCGACGACAGAAGATGGACGGCCATGGATCACGCAAAATCAAATGGCGACAAAGAGATGATCGCTATTCTGGAGGAAGCGCTCACCACCGGCAAAACCGCCTGATCCCGGCAAATTCCTTATCAACTGGTAATTTCGCATAGTATTACTGCAGTACATAATAGTTATTTTCAGCACTATTTACCGGCCCGCTTGCGTCTGTGAGCGGGCTTTTTATTGTTTCGGCTCCCCGTTGGCGCTTCTTCGGCCAGCAACAGAAAGATGGATGGCCGCTTATCCAGGTCGACCTTCCGCTTCCGCCAATCTGTGACCCTGCAACTGATGATCTGCTCCTCCGGCAGGGTCAGATCGGAGGCCACGCAGAGCCGGGTAGTGTCCGCAAGCTCACGGACCAGCTCCTTCAGCAGGTCGTTGTTGCGGTAGGGCGTCTCCATGAAGACCTGGGTCAGGTTTCGTTTGGCAGACTCGTTTTCCAGGAACCGTATCCGTTCCGTGCGTTCCCTGCCGGGGCGCGGCAGGTATCCGTGGAAGGCGAAGGCCTGTCCGTTCATGCCGGATGCCATGAGTGCCAGCAGGATGGATGAGGGGCCAGTGAGCGGCACCACGTCTATACCGGATTCATGCGCCAGCCGGACCAGTTCGCTGCCCGGATCGGCCACGCCGGGACATCCGGCTTCGGTGATGATGCCGCCATCCGATCCGTTTTTCAGCAGGGAAACCATTTCGAGCAGATCCTCACCCGGGGTGTGTTTGTTCAGCTCGTAGAAGCGGCACTTGAAATCGGGGACCGGATGGTTGATCCAGCGCAGGAATGAGTTGGCCTGGCGGATACGCTCCACAAAAAAAGTGTCGAGCCGGTGAACGGTCCGGATGACATGTTCGGGCAGGACCTGGTTTTCGGGATGGGGTCCCAGTGGCGTCGGAATGAGGAAAAGCCGGCCGGGCCCGGGCGCCTGTTCATCCGATCGCGGTCCGTCTTGTGTGTGCGTTTTATTTTTGTGGATACGGTCAGGCATCTTGAATGCGGCCGGTTATGGTGGAACCGATCCGTTTTTGGATGTGGAAAGTTGTCAGCCGTTCAGGAGTCAACAATGACAATCTGCTGCTCGGGCTCACCGCGGCGGGACAGTTTCCTGCTGGCAAACCGGTGAGCCGTGAACGCGATAAAGATAGTGATGAGCAGAGACACGCCCAGAACGGCCATGTTCATCGTCACCATCTTCCGGTGGAACTCATAAATGGGAACAAGCACAATGGGCTGGTAGCTGTCATCAAGGTAGCGGACCGGCATGAGTTCCGATGCCTGCAGCTGTGCCGCATTCTGGATGGGCTGTGAGAGCCGGCGGGTAATTTCCTTTCCCTCATCCGTCGTGAACTGAACGGTGATACTGCCGTTGGTCTGGGCGGCTATCTGCTTGATCTCAAAATGGATCACATCCGCCAGGTAACTCTCGCCCTGTTCATAGGTTTTGCCGAGGCCGTGATAGATGGCGCCCATGTGTATGGCCATGCCAAGCAGGTACAGCGGAAGAAGCCATAACAGGTACCAGAGATAAGTCAGTTTGTTCATGCTTGGTTGTTTTGGTGTTGCGGGTAACCGGGTCATCCCTTCACTTCCGGGAGCATCTTACGCAACACCAAAGCGTGGTAGATCAATTCCGTGATCTGTCCGGCGTCGAATTTGCTGTTGTCAATGACAAGGTGGTAGTGATGCGGGCTGCTGACATCCTTGTGGGTGAACTCGTAGACAAATTCTTCGCGCCTGCTGTCGTACGTGCGGACCTTGTCGCGTGCCTCGGAGGGCGGGATTTCAAGCAGTTTGGCGACGCGTTCCACCCGGAAATCCATGGGTGCCTGCAATCTTACGCACAGAATGTTCGGAAGATCGGCGTTGATGATGGCGGCTCCGGAGCCCAGGATGACGGATCGTCCCCGTTCACCAAGGATGCGGAGCGTCTCGGCGATTTTCTTGAACAGTTCCACATTGGTCGGCTTGTGTGCCAGCAGGTGTTCGATGTACTGGTGCAGCTGGCCCCGGCTTTCCTCCGACAGGGATTCCACCAGATCCCGCTGGATATCTTCCTGTTCCGACATTTCCGTGATCAGCTCCTTGTGGAAAAGCACCCAGGGGAATTCCTCGGTACCGAGTTTCTGTACGAGCTTCCTGGCCACGGGAGTACCTTCGCAACCGAATTCACGGGATATGGTGATGCATGGAAAATGGAATCTTTGCGTACGCTTTTCGCCAATTCCCAGCGATTTAAGCTGAGCGGCGATATCCCGGTCAATTTTTTTATAGAGGTCTGGGCGCATGTCAGATCTTTGGGTGAGAGATTTTTGTGGTTGACTGGCCGCCGGCTCAATCGCATTCCGGCGGATCCGGAATGTTACATAAGCAGATCATGAGACCTGGTGCGTATTGCCGGATCGTAAAACATTCTGTTGTGAAAATCCTGGATCATGAAATTACTGTTCATGTGAAACCATAATCCGGCAGGAATATCAACTGCCAGTATAATCTGAACGCGAAATCCGGGTGTTTTCGTTTTGCCGGCGGCACTCCAGCCGCTGAGATAGCTCATCCGCTCGTCGAATTGAGCGGCGTACCAGTGGACATGGGGTGCGAGCAGGCGGTCTCCCGGATCCCGTAGCAGCAACTGCTGCAGTTTCTCACTGGCCGCTTGGCTGATGAGCGTGTTTTGCCAGATGGAAGCGATGATGTCTGCAAAACGGTCGGGCTGCAAGCGCGGATAGAGGCCGTGAAGTGTGCGCTGGTCCTGAAAAGAGGGGATGGATGCTTCCGGGACATCACGGGGCTGGTCCCATTGCCGTTGTGCAGCTGCAACCGCATCCACCAGAAAAACGGAGCGGTCGATGCTGCCGAGAGCGGAAAGACGTTCTGAGAGTGATTGTCCGGCAGGCTTTTCCAAGGCCGTCATGCGCAGGCCGAATTGAGGTACGGGCGGCTCGATGAGCCCGCCGCCAAGTTGTCGGGTCATCGCGGATACGTCATCCGGTCCCAGGAAGAAGAACAGGAAGTCGGCGGCGGCCGGATCGTTGTGCCGCAGCAGGTAGCGGACCAGGTTATCGATGGTCGGCGGTGCCGGGAGCTCTGATTTCCAGCGCCGGAAGGTTTGCTGGTGGCGCCGGTCGAGGCCGGGGATGTGAAAGGAGGAAACTTTTTCGGTGTTGATTTGCGTGTCCGGATCCAGCGCCCCGGATGTGACAAGGTCGGCATAGGTGATTGCCAGCATCAGGTTGGACAGGGTGCCGGCGGGATGCATGAGGTCGGAGCGGTATCGGATGGCCTGTCCAGTAGCCGGGTCGGGAGTCCGGCCGGTAGCCTGATCATGCCGCTGTCCGGGAGTCCGGTCGTGAGCCTGATGATGCCGCTGTCCGTTAGCCGGGTCGGGAGTCCGGCGGTTCGCCTGGTCACCGCTTGGTGCCAAACCGTGTTCCGGCCTGTAACTTTCCGGGTGTGCATCTGTGATATCCGTTTCGGAAATGTCACGGAATGGGACCGAAAGCAGGGCGGCGTGCTGCGGCTGCTCGGCCATGAACTCAATGAGGCCACCCAGGGAATAGGTTTTCTCTACCCATTCGCTTCCCTCGAGGATGGCGGGACGGTTCTGGAATACGGCAAGGAAGGTGTCCCGGTTGATCCAGAAAATGGATCCAACAACAAGGACAGCAACTGCAAGAAAAGTCAGCAGAAATGACAGCGCGCGCATAAACGGATATTGGCGAATCGCGACCGGTGATTTGGCGGATACGGTGGATATTATTGTCTGTTACTGTTCCATGGGAAGCAGCAGGATCTCTTCGAAATCGAGGTCCGACTCCTCCAGGATCGGTCCGGCTTTCTTCTCGATTTCTTCTTCTGCCAGATGTTGCAGGCATTCGAGTTCGATGTAAAGCGTTTCCGATGGCTCGTCGTAATACCAACGCGAGGCGCCGCCGCCGAGTTCGGCTTTCAGCGCTTCCACAAGCTGGTTGATATCCTCTTCAAATGCTTCGGGCGCATCCGGATTGATTTCAAATTGGTCACTCATTACGGTTTTTCTTGAAAAGAGGGTGATTTTTAGCTTATGATACAGCCAGGGAAAGTGTATCCGCGAGCAGTCTGACGGGATACCCCGATAAAATCGCAATATTTCCAAGAAAAACTGCAATTATTATGAATCCACTACTGAAAAAGCTGGAAACCATATCCAAAAAAAAGGAACGCAGGATCATTGGACTGATGTCGGGTACTTCCATGGATGGACTGGATATTGCTCTGTGCCGGTTCCGGGGGTCTGGCCCGGATACGCGATTTGAACTGGACGAGTTCACCTCGGTCACCTATCCGGAGGAGGTGAACCGGCAGCTGATCTCGTTTGCCACGGCAGATTGCCTGGATCCGCAGCTGCTGTGCGTCTGGCACACGTGGCTGGCGCATCTTCATGCCGCGTATGTCCGTCAGGCGCTCAAGACATGGGGCGTGCCGGCGGACGAGGTGGACCTGCTGGCAAGTCACGGGCAGACCATCTTCCACGCACCCAAACACAAGCACAAAATGGAGGGCATGCCGAATGCAACGCTCCAGATTGGTGACGGGGATCATCTGGCCCAGCAGACCGGAATCATCACCATCAGTGATTTCCGTCAGCGGGATACTGCGCGCGGCAACGAGGGGGCGCCGCTGGCCGCTTACGGTGATTATCTGCTGTTCAGCGATGCGGGAACGCATCGAATATTGCTGAATATTGGCGGGATTTCCAATTTTACATGGCTGCCGGCCGGATCCGGTGAATTTCCACCGTTGAGTTTCGATACCGGTCCCGGCAACACCCTGATCGATGCCGCCACGCGCAAGCATTTCACCGGGATGCAGTTCGACAAGGACGGGGCGCTGGCTGCGAGCGGTACAGTGCACAATGAGTTGCTCGCTCTGCTCATGCAGCATCCCTATTTTCAAAAATCCGCCCCCAAGACAACCGGATTTGAAGTCTTTCACATGAGCTGGGTGGAATCCTGCATGGTACAGGCCGGTGTTGTGATGGAAGACGACCTGCCGGATGCCGGACGGGACGATCGTCCGGATGCGCTCAAGGAGGAACACCGCCGGGAAAGCCAGGCGGAGCCGGGGGAGGATGATGGGCGGGAAAATGATGGGCGGGAAGAAGATGGCCGGGAAAATGATGGGCGGGAGGAAGGCGGAGAAAAAGCGGAAAAAAAGGAGGCCTTGAAAAAGAAAAAGCTTGAACCGGATACCGTGAGCGCGGTGGACCTGCTGGCCACGCTGACCCGCCTTACGGTGGAGACGGTGGCGGATCAGATCAAAAAGGCGATCCCTGAAGGCGGGCAGGCCCAGGTCTGCGTGAGCGGAGGAGGAGCATATAATGATACGCTGATGGCCGGGCTCAAAGAGGCGCTGGATCCCGTTCCGGTCAGCCGCATCGATGACCTCGGGGTGTCGGCCGACGCCAAGGAAGCGCTGTTTTTTGCGGCCCTGGCCAATGAGCTGGTGTGCGGGGAGGATACGCGCCTGCACCTGGGCAAAATCTCGCTGCCCGACAGGTGAATGGAACCGGGCTGCAGGCACGGCCCGTCACTTATTACTTACACAATCATACTGATCCAGCAATGTCAGCAATCCGATCCCGGCTCCGGGAGTGCCTGCATTTCTGCCTGCATCTTCGCTGGCATTACCAGGTGCTCATCCTCTCAGGAGGGTTCCTGCTGGGAGGACTGCTTTCCGGAATTCATGCTCCGGCCGATTTCCTGTACCATTTCCTGGTGATCCACTTGCTGCTGTTCGGAGGGGCAACGGTCTATAATTCGTACTGGGACAAGGACGAGGGGCCGATCGGGGGGCTTCGGAAGCCGCCGCCGCTCGCTGCCTGGACCCGTCCCGCTTCCATTGCACTGCAATTCGGCGGTCTTTTTCTTTCACTTCCCATGGGTTGGATCTACCTGCTTTTCTACGTGATGAGCATGCTTCTGTTCTGGCTCTACAGTCATCCGGTTTACCGCTGGAAAGGGCATCCATTGCTGAGTCTGATTGCGATAGGTGTAAGCACGGGTACCAATTCACTCGTTTTTGGATATCTCGCAGCCGGTTCGGTTTGGGATCCGCTGATCCTGGTACCGGCGGTTGGCGTTGCACTCGTCATGCTGAGTCTGTATCCGGTATCGCAGATATATCAGCGCCGCGAGGATGAGCGCAGGGGTGACCGCACGTTCGCGGTGGTGTTTGGCAGGCGGACGGTTTACCGTTTTTTCATGGCATCCTATGTGGCGGGAATTATCCTTGTGACTTTCGGTTTTTACATGTTGCAACCCTGGCTTGCGGCTGTTTTTCCTGCCGTGGCTGTGGTTGCGGGAAGTGTCACGGCGATGTTTTTGCGTTCCCTGAAGGGAGAACCGTCGGAGTACAGAACCGTGATGCGCGTGAAATACACGATGTCCCTCATGTTTGTGCTGTTTTTGCTCACGGCTATGGTCATTCACCATTATTAGCTGTACTTTAGGGCACCTTTTTTATCCACAGAAAAAACACTATTTCCATGTCAAAAGTCATCACCCAGGACCATATTGACAAATCGATGTCTTATGCGCGGTTCCGCGACCTTGTCAACAGCCTGCTGATCGAGCGCCAGACCACCGGTCCAAACCAGTCCAAAGAATTGGTGCAGTACACCCGTCTCAACAACCAGCGAATGGACCGTGTGGACAAGAAGACGGTCATCATGCCCGAACTGCTGGAAGAGTTGAAGGCCATCGGAGAGAACCAGATCTGGCTGGGATTGGTGGAAGCCTGGTGCGGGGACGTGCCCCACAATGTCCCCCCTCTTGCAAAAATGGCGGTATCGGTGCCGAAAGTCAGTTTCCGTCTGTTGCTGCGCGATGAAAACCTGGACGTGATGGACGCCTATCTGACCAACGGTGGCCGTTCCATTCCCAAAGTGATAGCGCTGAAAAAAGATACGCTGGAAGAGTTGTGGACGTGGGGACCGAGGCCTGAACCGGCGGTGAAGCTTTTCCAAGAACTGAAGGAAAAAGGGGTACCGTATGCGGACATATCCGAGGAGCTGCAGAAGTGGTACAACAAGGACAAGGGGCAGGCCCTTCAGAAGGAAATCCTTGAACTCGTGCGGTCTGCAAAATAGCGGTATGACAAATAACCGCGGATTCCTGCCGTTCCGCAAAACTGGTCTGTCCGCTGAACAAGTTTGAAATCATATGCAAAAGGGTTCTTCACGTGATGCGTTTTACCGGCATGTGGCCCAGACCAGCGATGCACCGATGGGGCTGGAGATCGTGAGCGCCGACGGGGTGTTTTTGCGCACGCGTGACGGGCGCGAGATCATCGATTTTATTTCCGGGATTGCGGTCAGTTCGCTCGGACACGGTCATCCGGAGGTGGTGCGTGCCGTTCAGGAGCAGGCCGCCCGGCACATGCACGTGATGGTTTACGGGGAGTTCATTCAGCGTCCGCAGTCAGCCCTGGCCGCCCGGCTTGCGTCCCTGCTGCCGGATTCGCTCGACCGCATCTATTTCGTCAATTCCGGCACCGAGGCCAACGAGGCGGCGCTCAAGCTGGCCAAAAAGCACACCGGCCGGCACCGGTTTGTGGCGTTCCGGGACGGCTACCACGGCGACACGCAGGGTTCGCTCAGCGTCACCGGCCGTGATGTGTACCGCATTCCTTACGAACCGCTGCTGCCGGATGTGGCCTTTTGCGATTTCAACGATCGGGCGGTCATGGAACTCATCACCGATGAGGTGGCGGCGGTGATCCTGGAGCCGATCCAGGGCGAGGGGGGGATCATCGCCTCGGATCCGCAGTGGCTGGCCACAGTGAGGGAGCGCTGCACGGACACCGGGACATTGCTCATTTTCGATGAGATCCAGTCGGGCTTCGGCCGCACCGGGCGTCTGTTTGCCTTTGAACACTACGGGGTTGTGCCGGATATCCTGACCATGGCCAAGGCGATGGGCGGGGGGATGCCGCTGGGCGGAATCGCCTCATCCTCGGACATCTTCCGCGCATTCATGTTCGATCCGCCGCTGAATCACGTGACAACGTTCGGCGGACATCCGGTTTCCTGTGCGGCAGCGGACTCGGCACTGAACGTGCTGATGCGGGACGGACTCATGGAGCGCGCACCCGAAATCGAACGGTTGGCCAGGGAAATCCTGCAAGGACAAGGTATTGTGGAAGTCAGGGGTCGGGGCGCAATGCTCGGACTCCAGCTCACCGATGCGGAGACCACCCGAAAGGCGGTCGCACACTGCATGGATGAGCACGGGATCCTGCTGGGATGGACTCTTCACTCCAACACGCTGGTGCGGCTGGCCCCGCCGCTGATCATCGACCGGGCGCTGCTCGAACAGACGCTGGTGACCATCCGGGATGCGGTGGCAAGGGCCGCCCGGGATTCCTGATAGCTTGGTAGATTGACACGCTGCCCCCGGAATTTAGAACTGGATTTTGAAAACGATCACTCTCTGTTAGTGGAGTGCGAAATAAGGAACTCCCTCAGTTCATCTTTTGTGATCTTTCCACTGGCCAGATCGATCATGATCGCATATAAGCTTTTCTTTTCGGCAATCAGCTTATAGCCATTGACAAAAAGGAAAATATACATGGCTGTTAATGCCGTCCTTTTGTTTCCGTCATAGAATGGGTGATTCTGGCACAAATGAAAGCCATAGGCGGCAGCCATGTGAAAAATGTCCTTGTGCACATACTCCCCGGCAAAACTGGCCTGTGGCTGAGCCAAAGCAGATTCCAGCAAGTGTTCATCCCGAATGCCTTTTGCACCACCAAAGCGTTTCAGTTGATCATCATGAAAAATCAGGATGATTTCCTTGTCCAAAAAGCGAATCATTTGGATAACTCTTTCAACACATCCTTGTAGTCTTTATTGAGCTGACGATACGCTTCCGCCCAATCTTCAAACTCCTGATCAACCGGTTGCAACTCGATTCCCGAACCTTTTTTTTCGATACTTAATTTGTCGCCCGTTTTCAGGTGCAGTTCCTCCACTAGCTGTTTTGGGAGGATTAGGCCAAGGCTGTTTCCGACTTTTCGAATTTTTGCTTCCATGGATTGCTCGTTTAGATATTACAAATACAAATAAGGTTATAACAATATTATTACAATATGGTTAATTAATCAATGCCTTATGTGCGATTCCAGCACCCGCTTGTCAGTGCGTTTCTCATGCTGATGGTTATATTTAAAGACGGATGAGATACCGCAGGGTTTTTAGTTTTCAGGCGTTTTGGTATATGTGCAAAATATGTTACCTTGGGTTGAGGATTTCATCATGGACCCGATGGATGCACAAAAACCAAATACCGAAGCGATCAGAGGGCGCGGCACCGCGGCCAATCCGGCCAACCGGTTCGCGCGGCTGGAAGTGCAGCCGGATCCGGAATACACCGAAGGCGGCATCTCGCCCAAAACGTGCTTTTACAGCGACGATGCGTCGGATGTGATCGCGGTCAATGACAGTCCGGATGTGCCGTTCGATGCCAGCCTGAATCCCTACCGCGGATGTGAGCACGGCTGCGTCTACTGCTATGCGCGTCCGTTCCACGAGTACCTGGACATGTCGCCCGGACTCGATTTCGAGACGAAGATCATGGTCAAGAAGGATGCGGCGCAGAAGCTGCGGCGGCAGCTGCAGCGGCCCTCCTGGAAACCGCGGACGCTGTCGGTGAGCGGGGTAACCGACCCGTATCAGCCGGTCGAGCGCCGCCTCGGGATCACGCGCCGGTGCCTGGAGGTGCTGGCCGAGTTCCGGAACCCGTTCACCATCGTCACCAAAAACTACATGGTGACGCGCGATATCGATATCCTGGAGGAGATGGCCAGGCACCAGGCGGTCAGGGTGATGATAAGCCTTACGTCGCTGAACCCGGACCTGACGCAGG
>RECX01000202.1 GCA_007693825.1 Balneolaceae bacterium | reverse complement strand
TATCAGGAGTGAGCAGTCCAATTCCACCGATATGGAGTCCACCATGTACGGGCAGTTGATGGACGATGACGTTACGGGTGCGCTGAGCCGGCTTCCGGAGGATTTTCGTACAGTCGTTCTCCTTTGTGACATAGAAGGATTCAGCTACGAAGAAATCGCCAACATGCTTGATGTGCCCATCGGCACCATCCGGTCACGTCTCCATCGGGGAAGGAATCTCCTCAAGGCCGAACTCACCGAATACGCCACACGGCGCGGCTATAACCGAGAAGAGTAGTCCGGTTTCCTGCCATTGCCATTGCCATTCATCGGAAACATCATCCGGAATGTCGTACCCCCGCCGGGAGACGTTTTGTGGACAAAGATTTTGCCCTTGTGATACTCCTCGACAATACGGCGCGTCAGGCTGAGGCCGAGTCCCCAACCCCGTTTTTTGGTGCTGTAGCCCGGATTGAAAATTTCCTTTTTGTGCTTTTTCTCAATGCCTTTTCCCGTATCGGTTACATCGATCACATAGTGGTTGTTGTGTTCGTACGCTTGAATGTGCACCCGGGCGTCGCTGTTCCTGGTATCAATCGCATCCAGCGAATTCTTGAGCAGGTTTTCAATCGCCCACGCAAACAGCTCCTGGTTGATCGGGACGCGCTTGTCTGACCGCACATCCAGCGAAAGGGTCACGTGCTTGCCGATCTGAGGCATGCGCCGCTCAAGGTACTCCATGACCTGCCTGATCAGCGGGCCGACTCTCTTCGGCTTCAGTTCGGGGATGGAGCCGATCTTGTTGAACCGTTCGGCTACGGTCTGCATGCGCTGCAGGTCGCTGTTGATTTCATGGGCAATCTGCAAGGTCTCCTGGTCATTGTTCTGCTCTTTGAGCAGGGCAAGCCAGCCATAGAGACTGGATAGCGGAGTACCAAGCTGATGCGCCGCCTCGCGCGCCATGCCGACCCACAGGTTGGACTGCTCTGTCCGCTTGATGCTGCTCAGGCTCAGGTACCCCAGCCCCAGAAACAGTGCCAGCAGGCCAAATTGCACAAACGGAAAGTATTGCAGTGTGCGGATGATGGCACTGTCACCGTAGTAGATGTACTGCTCCTGGACCATATCCCCGGCCCCCAGCTCGATACGGATAGGGTCATTGAGGGAGGCGTATTCGGCTATGATGCGATCGTCCAGATCCCTGTTCCCGGTGTTGCGCGAGCCCAGGATGTTACCCTCTTCATCCACGACTATGGACGGGATCTCAAACCGGTTTTTGATGATCAGCTCGGAAGCGATGAAATCCAGAGAGGCATTGGACAGATCCGATTCCGCCCTGTGAAGGGAGCGGATCCAGCGGTTCTTGGTCATGTCATCGATTCCATCGTGGGTGGATATTTCCACCATGATGGCCGACAGCTCACTGCGCGTATCCGCATAAAGCGGCTTGCTGTTGTATTCCATGGCACGCGCCCAGAGTTCCACGCCGGAATGCTCTTTTTCACGGATTTTTTCGACCAGGTAGTGCGTGTAGGCAAAAGAGGCAACGGCAGTGACGATCAGGAAAAAGACCAGTGTGCCCTTGATCCGGTTAGAGGTACTGTTGAAAAACATGGTTTTCAGGCATTGATAGAGTATTGGATAACCTGCTTCGGTTGTGCTCCGGTCTGCGTTCTGAAAAATCCGCTGCGCAGATGCAGGCCGGTCGCGCATCAGTGGCAACCAAAAGAGCTCACAGGTGCCACATTGCTGCGCACACCATTATATAACGGACTGGGCGGAACCGCTATTCTTTACTTTCAGGCGGAAACCTTGCGTTTTTTGTAGATCGGCGGAGCGAAGGAGACAATGGTATCCCTGGTAATAATGCAGCGCTCGACATTCTTCATGGTCGGGAGCGTGAACATGATGTCCAGCATCGACCGCTCCATGATGGAACGGAGTCCCCGGGCTCCGGTCTTCCGTTTCATTGCCTGCGAGACGACTTCCTGCAGAGCGTCCTCTTCAAATTCGAGCTCCACCCCTTCCATCCGGAACAGCTTCTTGTACTGCTTGATAATCGCATTTTTGGGCTTCAGAAGGATGTTGATCATCGCCTGCTCCGAAAGCTCCTCCAATCCGGAAATGATCGGAAGCCGGCCGATGAGTTCCGGGATGAGGCCGAATTTCTGGAGGTCTTCCGGCTCCACATGGGTGAAGATCTTCGGGTCATCCTTGTCGAACTTGTCCTGATAATCGGCGGTGAATCCCATATTGGATGCGGACAGCCTGCGGGAGATGATTTCGTTCAGCCCTTCGAACGCCCCGCCGCAGATGAACAGGATATTGCGGGTGTCCACCGTGATGAAACTCTGCTCCGGATGCTTGCGCCCGCCTTTCGGCGGCACGTTGGCCGTGGTACCCTCAAGGATCTTGAGCAGGGCCTGCTGGACGCCTTCGCCGGACACATCCCGGGTGATGGAGGGATTGTCGCTTTTGCGCGCCACCTTGTCCACCTCGTCGATGTAGACGATCCCGCGTTCCGCGCGTTCGACGTCGTAATCCGCGGCCTGCAACAGGTTTGAGAGGATGCTCTCCACATCTTCACCGACATAGCCCGCCTCGGTCAGCGCCGTGGCGTCGGCAATGCAGAACGGCACATCGATAACTCCTGCCAGCGTGCGCGCCAACAGGGTTTTTCCCGATCCGGTGGGACCGAGCAGCACGATATTGCTTTTCTCGATCTCGGCATCATCATCCTCGAACTCCGGACTCGAAATGCGCTTGTAGTGGTTGTAGACCGCGACGGAAAGGGTTTTCTTGGCATCCTCCTGATCGATGACGTACTGATCAAGATAGGCCTTGATCTCCACCGGTTTCAGATTGCTCTGGAATGGCTGCTTTCTCTCCCCCGGTGCCAGTTCACTTTTGACGATTCCGGAGGCATCGGTGATGCACTGATCGCAGATGTAGACATTGGGACCCGCAACCATGCTTTTCACTTCATGGCTGGATCTGCCGCAAAAGGAACACCGGATTTTGTTTTCCTGATCACTCATATCTAAAAGGATACCGTATTTATGGAAATATACTACTTGATAGGCGCACGCTCAAGGACCTTGTCGACCAGGCCATAGGCAAGGGATTCCTCCGAGTTCATCCACTTGTTCCTGTCAGAATCGCGGATGATCTCGTCGATGTCTTTTCCGGTGTGCCGGGCGAGGATCTCACTGAGGGTCTGCTTGATCCGGATGATCTCGCGGGCTTCAATCTCAATATCGCTGGCCTGGCCCTGCGTGCCTCCCAGCGGCTGGTGGATCATGACCTTTGAGTGAGGAAGAAGGGTCCGCTTTCCTTTTGTGCCTCCGGCAAGCAGCACGGCGCCCATGGAAGCGGCCATTCCCATGCAGATCGTGGCGATGTTGCACCGCACATGCTGCATGGTGTCATAGATGGCAAGACCCGAAGAGACCACGCCACCCGGACTGTTAACGTACAGGTTGATGTCCTTTTCGGGGTCATCGGATTCCAGGAACAGCATCTGCGCCACAATGCTGCTGGCGACGGCATCATTGATGGGCGTACCGAGGATGATGATCCGGTCCTTCAGCAGCCGGGAATAGATGTCGAATGCCCGTTCTCCGCGACTGGTGGTCTCGATCACCATCGGGATGAGACTGTTTTGCGGCTGACTGAAAGAAAAATTGAGTTCGTCGGACAGGGGTTGCTTGAATTGGGTCATGAATCGCTCTTTTCGTTACGTTGTTCTTTCTTTTTATTCTGATACGCTTCTTTGTCCAGTTCATTCAGGGTGACCTGGTCCAATATACGATCGAAAAGCTTGTCCGTGCGGATGTTCTGCCGCAGATTTTCAAGCTGATCGCCGGACTGGGCATAGAAATTTTTCACCATTTCAACGGGCAGTCCGTAGCGGGCCGCTTCGGAAGCGAGCCTTGCATCCACATCTTCTTCCTTGATCTCTATGTCGTCGAATTTTTTGCCCAGCTCATCGACGATGAACGCCCAGCGGGCCTCGCGTTCCGCATCATCCCTGATGGATTCGCGATACTCCTCTTCATTGAAATCCTCGGGGAGCGGACGTCCCTGCTGCTGTTGCTTGAAACGGTCGACATGGGCATCCTGGAAACGGCTCAGCAGAACGTCGGGAACTTCGACATCCGGATGCGCCTCGATCAGCTGCTCCATGATCTCCTGCTTCAGCATGTCGTTCGACACCTGGTCGTAGTAGTTCTGGATCTGACTCTTCACACGGCTGCGGTAATCTTCCACCGTGGCGGCCTCGCCGCGGGTGGCCTCTTTCACAAACTCCTCATTGAGTTCAGGCGTTTCAAGCTTCTGCACTTTTTTGACCGCAAGCTGAAAGGTTTCGGCGTCATCTCCCTCGCCCAGCGTAACCTTCACTTCGTCACCGGCCTTTTTGCCCTTCAGCGCATCCAGAAACTCCTTGTTTTCCTTATCGCTCAGATCCAGCTCCTTGTCGGTGTCCTGATCTTCCTCACGGGGCTTGCCGTCCTTGCCGAGCGGGACCGCATCCACCGTTACCCGGCTTTTTTCATCGATTTCCGCTTCGGTCTCTTTCCAGGTGCCGCCGCGCTCGAGGGAGTGGTTCAGCTCCTCGTCGACCTCTTCTTCGGTGACATCGTGCACCATTTTGTCAACGGTGAAACCGGAGACGTCCTTCAGTTCAAATTCGGGTTTCACCCCGATTTCCAGCTTCACTTCCAGCTCGCCGTTTTCCCATTTCATGTCCCGGAAACGGGGTTCGCCGACCGGACTGAACTTGGGGACCACCTCATCGCGGAACACTTCCTGGATGTATTTGTTGATCTCTTCGGATTCGATTTCCTTGCCGAAACGTTTTTTGACAATGCCGACGGGCACTTGTCCGGGCCGGAAGCCGGGCATGTTGATCTTTTTCCGGTAATCACGGAAAGCCTTGTCGAAACGGGGAGCCAGCTCCTCCCGGTTTGCGGAAATGGTGAGTACCTTGTCTACATTGCTTTTGTCTTCTACATCTATGTTCACGTAACAGAAATTTTAGGGTTAAAAAAATCCCGTCTGACAGGGGCCGGACGGGGTATCGGGAATCCTCTCGGATGAGCCCTTCGTTTGCTTCGTACGAGAGGGGGGACTCGAACCCCCACGCCTTTCGGCACTAGATCCTAAATCTAGCGTGTCTGCCAATTTCACCACTCTCGCGGTTAGTCATCCACCAGCACTGTGCATCTGACCGCCACACGGACCCACTGGATGCATGAGACCGGCATATCCTTCAAAGACCGGTGTGCGTATGCAAAAAAACACAGTTAGTGCATGATAATTAGCCTGTCAATATACGCAAAATAACCTGTTTTCTCAACGTAGCCGGGCCAGATTCATTTTTTGGCCGGACCGGTTTTCCAATTAGGGGCCGAATGGTTATTTTCTGAAATCCGAGCAACCGGAACCTGCCACCCGAACGCCCGTCATGGATATGGATAGTCAGAGGAACAGCCGTCAGAATGACCACATTTTTGTTTACATCACCGCAGCCGGGATTGAGGAGGCGGAGCGCATCAGCAAGGCCCTCATCCAGGAACGCCTGGTTGCATGTACAAACATCATTGATGACATGTCGGCGCTGTTCTGGTGGGATGGCGAAGTGCAAAGTGAGAAGGAGGTCATCCTTGTTGCCAAAACGAGGTCTGATGCGTTTGAACGGCTTTCCGGCAGGGTAAAGGAGCTTCACAGCTACGAGTGTCCCTGCATCATTGGCATGCCCATTGTCATGGGCAACCCTGATTATCTGGCCTGGATCGACGAGGAGGTCCGGCCCGATACCACCCGTTAACCACATAACCCCTGTCATTGTGGCCGTAGTCAAAGTAAACAAGAAAAAGCAGATCTACTGGGTCGAGATCAACCGTCCCGAGTCCAACAATGCCATCGATTTTGAGGTCATGGACATGCTGGAGCAGATCCTTGACGAGATTGAGAAGAACGGGAGCACCCGGGTTCTGGTAATGAGCGGAGCGGGACATCGATTTTTTGCTTCCGGAGGCAACATAAAGGCGTTTGCCGAACTCAAGACCGCCGAAGAGGGGCGGCAGATGGCGGAGCGTATGACCGCAATCCTGCATCGCCTGGAAACAGGCAGGTTCTGGTCGATTGCCAGCATCAACGGCGAGGTATATGGCGGCGGATGCGAGCTGCTGCTGGCGTTCGATTTTTCCATTGCCAGCAAGACGGCCACATTTGCATTCAGCCAGGCCTCCCTGGGGCTGCCGCCTGCCTGGGGAGGCATCACCCGCCTGGTGGAACGGGTGGGACGTTCGCGGGCGCTCGAATGGCTGGGCAGCAACCAGGTGCTTACCTCGGAAGATGCGGTGAATTCGGGACTGATCAACAAGCTTTCCATCACCTCGGAACTGCGCAGGAATACCTGGGAATGGGCCCTTGAACTGGCGCGCGTGGAACCGGACCTGATCGAGGAACTCAAAATCGGGACGCTCCGGGTGCTTGACCGGACCAGGGAAGCGTCTTTTGAGAGTGAACTGGACCGGTTTGCCCATTTCTGGGCCACTGCGCAGCATCACAAGAAAGTGGCGGAATTCCTGAAACGGTCCCGCAGATAAGATGCTCTGACAGGTACCAGGCCAGGTGACGGACCGGAACCGGGTGCAGCAAGCGGCGCGGTCACCTATTCACGCGCCGTCACGGGATCAGGTGCAGCAACGAGTTCAGCTGCTGCCTTGGGATTAAGCGCAATCCCGGAATCAGGTGTTGCAACCGGTTCAGTCGCAGTCATCCATGAGCGCCGTAATCTCTGCGACAACCTCCTTCACCGCTTTTTCGATGGGACCGTCATGCCAGGCGCCGGCAGCGTTGAAGTGTCCGCCCCCGTTAAATGTGCGCGCCACCTGGTTCAGATCCACCTGCGACTTGCCCCGCAAGCTGATTTTCACCCTTCCATCGCGCTCATACAGCAACAGGGCGACTGCCACGCCGCGGATACTCAGCGGATAGTTGACAAACCCTTCCAGGTCATCCTGGGAGCAGCCGTTTTCCGACATCATCTTTTCGGTAACCTGCATTACCGCCACGGCCCCGTCGCAGAACAGCCGGATGCCCTCCAGGACCGTGCCCAGCAGATGGTACTCCGCCAGCGTCTTGTCTTCATACACTCGGCTGTAGATTTCCGATGGATTTATCCCGCCGTGCCGGATGATGTTCCCGATGGCAAAATGTGTTTCGGCGGTAACCGAGTCAAACCGGAACGATCCGGTGTCCGTCAGGATGCCCGCATAGAGCGCTTCGGCCGCCTCGCTGTTGAGCCTTTCCATGCCGGTCTCCTCATACAGCAGATAGACCAGATAGGCCGTGGAACTGGCCTTGCTGTCCCACAGCATGCCACGGTACAGGTCTTCGGGGGGATCCAGATGATGATCGATCAGATAAACCGGCTTGCGGGTCTCTTTGAAGTAGCCGGACATGGCACCGAAACGGGACGGCTCGTTGCCATCGATGAACAGGAACCCGTCACACTGTTCCAGCAACTCCTCCGTGGGCGGCTGTATGACCTCCTGTCCGGCCAGCCACTTCAGGTTGTCCGGCACCGGATCGTCATTGAAAAGCAGCGGCTCTTTGCCCGTCTTGCGGAACCAGTTGTACAGGGCCAGTTGCGAGCCGATGGCATCACCATCGGGACCGATATGCGAGATCAGTCCCGGCTTTTCAAGTTTTGCTATTCCTTCGGCAAATTTCTTTACCATCTTGTGTATTTTATGTGCTGATGACTGCTCCGGCAAGGTATCACTTTTCCCGGCCTGTTTTCAAAGTATGCAAACAGCGCCGGAGCCGGGCCCGTTCATTCATAAATCCTGATGCAGCGTCACAATCCGAAGACCGGACCCAAACCGGCGCTGCGACAAACACACGCGCGCTGTTCCGGTTTGTGTGCAATATGAATCTGCAAATTCCCCATCGGTTTACCAAGATATGCGTATCCTGATTCTTGCCAACGGCTCAGAACCCTCGTCCGGGCTCCTCGGTTCCCTGCGGGAAAAATGCGACCGGTTTGTCGCTGCCGACGGCGGTGGCAACACCGCCTTGAAAATGGGATTCCCTCCCGACACGGTCATCGGCGACCTCGACAGTTTTTCACATGCCGGCGATTTTGACGGTGAGCTGATCCGTGACCCCGGCCAGGAGACCAACGACCTCGAAAAAGCACTCGGACTTGCAAGATCGCTCAAAGCGGTTCGGGTGGATGTGCTTGGCGCCACGGGGAAGCGGATCGACCACACCCTGAAAAACCTCTCCGTACTGCAGCAGTTTGATCCCTTTTTCGACACCCTGGCCTTCTACGACGATCTTTTCTACACCCGGATTTTGCCGCGGGATTTTTCCCTCCGCCTGCCGCCGGGACATCTCGTCTCCCTGTTTCCGCTCTCCGGAAAGGTGGAGGGCATCGTCACGCAGGGTCTCCGGTACCCGCTCAACAACGAGCCGCTTGAAAACGGAAGGCGCGACGGTACCTCCAACGAAACCGATGAAGGCCCGGTACGCATCCAGCATACCTCAGGAACCCTTCTTTTCATGACCGCACTTGCGCCGGGACTGCTGTAAGAACGCCGGCTTTCGCTGACCCGGATCAAATCCGCATTCAACCGGGTTATGACACGAACTTTACCCGGCCTTTTCCCGGTTTTTTTTCTCTTTATCACCAATAACACCAAACATCTGCAGCAACCGTGCACTGGATCGACGGTACCATCATCGCTCTCTATTTTGCCGCACTGATTTTTCTGAGCTTTTACAAGCGACGGAAAAATGAGTCGGAGGACAGTTTCCTGCTTTCGGGCCGGACCCTTTCGCTGCCGGCGTTTGTCGCCACGCTGGTATCGACCTGGTACGGCGGGATACTGGGTGTCGGCGAATACAGTTTTCAGTTCGGCGTGTCGCAGTGGGTGCTCTTCGGAGTGCCCTACTATATTTTCGCGCTTCTTTTTGCGGTATTTCTGGCCGGACGCATACGTGAAAACAAGGCGCTCACCATCCCGGAGGCTATTGAAAACACCTATACGAAGCGCACCGGCATGGTCTCGGCCATAGCCATTTTCCTGCTGGTCAGCCCGGCGCCCTACATCCTGATGCTGGGCCTTCTCTTCCAGTTTTTCACCGGGTCGGAAGCCAATATCCTGGTTTTCGCCTCACTGACCGCCCTGTTTTCTGTGCTGTACGTGAGCATCTCCGGATTCCGTGCCGTGATCCGGACCGATGTCCTTCAGGTCGTGCTGATGTACGCCGGTTTTGCCGTGCTGCTGTTTCTTGCCATCCGGTATGCCGGCACACCCGTGCAGGTCTGGGGCGATCTGCCCGACACCCACCAGGCCCCGCTGGGCGGACACGGCATCCAGTACCTGCTCGTCTGGTTCTTTATTGCGCTCTGGACGTTCGTCGACCCTGCCTTTCATCAGCGGGCCGCGGCCGCCAAAACTCCGGGCACGGCACGCCGTGGCATTTTCTGGTCCGTCGGTTTCTGGTTCGTGTTTGATTTCTTCACGGTTGCGGCCGGGCTTTACGGATTCCTCATCCTGGGCGAACTGGACAACCCGATACTGGTCTACCCCGAGCTGGGCGCCTATCTGCTGCCGGTCGGTCTCTCCGGGCTGTTTTTCCTGACCCTGCTGGCCACCATCATGTCCACCCTGGACAGTTTTCTCTTCCTTTCGGGACAGACCCTCGGGCGGGATCTCATCGCCCGCTACTGGCGTCCGGACAAAAGCGTGTCCATCACCCGGTGGTGCATGCTGCTTTCGGCCGTGCTCGGCATCCTGCTGATCATCGTTTATCCCAGTGTCATTGCCCTGTGGTACGTAATCGGATCCGTGCTGATCCCGGGCCTGCTTTTCCCTGTTCTGGGAATTTATCTGCCGCTGTTCCGGCTCAGGAACCGGGTGGCAGTCTGGGCCATGGTCCTGCCGTTTTCCGTATCCACACTCTGGCTGATCCTCGGCACGCTGACCACGGGCGACCTGTACAGCTATGCCTGGCTTGGATGGGAACCGTTCTACCCGGGCCTGTTCACGGCCATAATCATCTGGCTGGTCGGACGGGAGCGAAAGCCGTTGAAAGGGCAATCTTGACAGCGCGGGGAAGATTTCCGATACGGCTGGAGTAGACCCTGAAGCAGATGGGTGGGCTGTAAAACGACTGGAGTAGACCCTAAAGCAGGTGGGAAAGATTGAGCTTGTGGATGGGGATGAGATACTTTGACT
>RECX01000248.1 GCA_007693825.1 Balneolaceae bacterium | reverse complement strand
GGTGGATAATTCTGGTGGATGGTTCGGGTGGAAAGTTTGTCAGGATGGTTCGGAAGGTCAGTTTGTGAGGATGGTTCGGGTGGATGTTTTTTGTGCCTGAATGGACGGATGCCGGAATGGCGACGGCTTTTCCGGTTTCCTGGATAGCACTGTTTTGCTACATTGGAGGGTAGCGCAACGAAACCGAACGCAACACAATGCTACTCAACACTACCCGACACTACCCCGATACTGCCTAAACTCAGTCCGACACAATTTAACCCAGTCCAACCAATGCCGCTGCCTATGAATCCGAAACACAGATGTAGCCATACCGACTTGTCATTTCATGACGAAGGATCAATGCGCGTGACATTTTTCTCCTTAGTTGCCATCGTGGCTCTGATCGTGTCGTCCGCCAGCTCGCCCACATTCGCGAACAAGACGGCACCTGGTGATGAGGTAATGCCGGGTGCTCATGAAGCACTGTCTGGCGCTCATGAAGCATGGTCTGGCAGCGATGAAGTATTGACGATTGCCCATGAGGTAATGCCGGGTGGATATGAAACCGTGACAAGCTATGATGATATGCAGGCAGTTGGAAATCAGGAACCGGTCCTGGTCGGGGTCCGGGTTGTCCCCCCTTTTGTGATTGCCGAGCCTGAGGGAGTCTACAGCGGACTGACCATTGCCTTATGGGAGCATATCGCGTCGGAGCTGGATCTGGATTTTGAGTATTGTGAGCTGGATATCGCCGGACTGCTTGCCGGGGTTTCCCGGACGGTGGCCGACCCGCCTGACGCTGAGATCCCTGCCCTGTTTGCGGCCGCATCCGCCCTGACCATAACGGCTGAGCGCGAAGAGCTGGTCGATTTCACCCATCCTTTTTTTGTGACCGGGCTCGGTATTGCCGTCCCTCATAAACCGGCCGGTTTCTGGCAGGCGATACTGGCTTTTATCTCCCCGGAATTTCTTTGGGTGATCGCTCTTCTGGCATTGCTTCTGCT
The DNA here is from genome assembly GCA_007693825.1 of Balneolaceae bacterium. Classification (GTDB taxonomy): domain Bacteria; phylum Bacteroidota; class Rhodothermia; order Balneolales; family Natronogracilivirgulaceae; genus SKNL01. Next base: position 9,265 of record RECX01000248.1, on the reverse strand, counting down.
GTTTTGGGGTATGCTGGTCTGGTATTTTGAACGGGCCGTGAATCCCGGTGATTTCGGCGGAACACCGGCCGAGGGCATTGGAAGCGGGTTCTGGTGGGCGGCCGTGACCATGACCACGGTCGGTTACGGCGACAAAGCCCCGAAAACGTTTGCCGGACGCCTGATCGGTTTTGTGTGGATGTTCGCCGGCATCATCCTGATTTCGTTTTTTACGGCTTCAATCGCATCCAGCCTTACGGTTTCGCAGCTCGACAGCCGCGTTTCCGGTCCGCAGGATCTCCCCTTTGTAAGGGTCGGCGTCCTGGAACAATCCGCAACCATGGATTACATGGAAGAAAACCGGATCCGCCACCGCACCTATCCATCCATTGATGCGGGATTGCAGGCCGTATCGGATGACCAGATCGATGCCTTCGTCCATGACGCCCCCATCATCCGCTACTACAGTGTCCGCGATTTCCGCAACGAGGTGCGCGTGCTTCCGGGCACGTTCAACGACCAGTACTACGGCATTGCCCTGCAGCTGGACAGCCCGTGGCGCAATGAGATGAACCGCATCCTGCTGGATTTCATCGCAAGCGATGAGTGGGAGGAACTGAACCGCCGTTACCTCGGAAGATTGTGAGGTAACATTAGTCTATGTACTGAATACCAGTACTATAGCATGAAGAGTATTGCAAGTTATAAATGATGCCCGGGGGGTATTAAGGAGATACCTGCCACAAGAGATGGCCAGTGAATGGCATCTGTTTCAAGGTCTCCCCGCTGAAAAACCGCCGGAAAAAGAGACCTGGTCGATGGGGTTCCCGTGTTCTTCGTACATCCTGAGGTGGATCTGGTCGCCGTCTATTTCGGTCATGATGAAGTGGCGCAGCGAATCGGCTTCGGCCAGGTACCAGGGACGGCTGCCGTCTTCGAAGGTGCGGATCTGCCGTGTCCGTACCCCCCAGGCGCCGTCGCCGATATAGTGGATGCCGGATTCGTCGATCCGGCCGTCGCGGATGGGATGCGTGCGCTTGTAGGTGTGATCATGGTTTTCAAAGGCCAGCCGCACCCCGTACTTCTCAAACAGCGGCACCCAGTTGCTGCGCACTTTTGAGGCCAGGAATCCGTCTAAATCCCGGAATGATGGCCAGGCCGCCACATGGTAGACCGGTACCAGGTGACGCACCCGGCCACGCTGATAGAGCTCGCGCCGCAGCCAGTCGGTCTGCTCGCCATCGATGAACGTGGCATGTCCCGTATCCAGCAGAAAAAGGCTCAGGTAATCACCGAAATCGAGCACACCGTAGGCATCGGGACCGGGAAAGGGAATGAACGTGCTGAAATAGGGTGCTTCCCGGCGGACAAAATCGGGATGCTCGTATTCGTCCGGGGTGTAGTTATAGATGTATCCTTGCCTGACTTCGTGATTGCCGATGGCGGCGACATGCGGAATTACGCGGTTGTCCGAGGTGATCATCTCTTCGCTCCAGACCTGGAAGTAATCGTACCAGCGGCCGACTTTTCGTGCCACGCCATCGCCATAGGCCAGATCGCCGCCGATGACGGCAAAATCGAGCTCGTCTGCGCCCTCTGTCCGCATGACGCTGGCCGCGGTATTCGCCATCCACTGGGCGTGATGCATCATGTCGCCTCCTGCCACAAAGCGGATGGGGCGCGTCAGCCGTTCGGGCATGGTGCGAAACTGGTAGACCGGCGGCTGCCGGTTGAAGCGGAACTCGTATCGCTGGTCGGGGAGCAGTCCGGTCAGCTCGGTGCGCCGGAACGCGAAATCCGTCCCGGGGACCGCAACAAAATCTCCGGCAACTTCCGTCCAGTCCTCCTCACCCAGCCGTCGGTATTCGAGTACGGAATGCGCGTCCGGGGTTGGCTCCTGATCACCGTCAGCTTCCGTCCGGCCCGCCTCTCCCCTCCGCCGGTAATCCTGGTCGGGATGCGAGCCGGGGGTCTGATACCAGTCGATGGTCATGGTGGATGTGGGATCGCGCTGCCACGACAGCAGGAACGACTCGGGGGCATCCGGTTCCGATTGCGAAATCTCGCGGGTTTCCTCCAGCAGGCATCCGGCCGGTGCAAGCAGGAGCAGGAAAAAGACCGGGAAGAGCAGCAGGGTCAGGGAGCGCAAGATGTTATTGTACAGCCGGCTTGTCATATTTTGGAAATGGTGTTTTGCGGGACGATCTGAATGAACGTAAGCATGTATGAACTTTGAAATTTAGGCATGTATGGCTTTTGAAATAAAAGGATGCATGGCCCTTAAAGTGAAAGGATGTATGTACTTTGAAATTAACAAAAAAATGTTGTTATTAAACGCAACAGCGATACCTGGTTCATCGGTTCGTTGTCATCTGATCAACAATCATGGTCCTGTTCTGATTGTTGAAACAGTTGCAACGTCATAACACCTTGCCATGATCCGCTTCACTTTTCAACGCACCTGCCGCCAATGTGGTTCCTCGATGGACCGCATAAAAAGAAAACGCTGGCACCGGGTTTTAAGCCGGATTTTTCCTGTCATCCATGTAGAGTGTTGCAACCGCCGCTACCTGCTGTATTTCCCGGGGGCAAATTCAAAAAAAGCAATTCCGTGAGTATGTCAATCCTGTGAGCGGGATTATCCTGCGGCGGCTGATATTGGAGCAGCTGATACTGAGGCGGCTAATTTTGGAGCAGCTATTCCTGCGGCCGGAAAAGCAGCGAATCGTCGCGGTAAGGCCGGAGCGGCGCCAGCCTTCCGGAGCCGTGCAGCACCAGCAGCGTTGAAACAATGCGTCCGGATGTTTTGCCGTCCCATTTTTCGGGCACCTTCCCCTCCTTCCACTTGCCGTTCATGAGCTGTTTCAGCGCAGGGGCTATGGCTTTCGGATCGGTGCCTATGAGTTCGTTGGTGCCGACAGTGACCGTTTCGGGCCGTTCGGTATTGTCGCGCAGGGTCAGGCAAGGCACTCCCAGCACCGTAGCTTCCTCGGTGATGCCGCCGGAATCGGTGATCACTGCCCGGGCGTGGCGCACCAGCCAGATGAATTCGAGGTAGCCCAGCGGTTCGGTCATGTGCAGGCCGGGATGGGATATGCCCAGGCGGTCCAGGATGATCCGGGTGCGCGGATGCGCCGGGAAGATGACCGGCTCCCCGCCGGTGCTGCCCATGATGTTTTCGATCAGGGTTTTCAGCGTCTGTTCCTGGTCCACATTGGCCGGACGGTGCAGCGTCATCGCAAAATACCGGCCCTTCTGCAGCCCGAGTTCAGAAATCAGGCCGGGCTCGCGCAGGTGCGGCAGCTGGGCGTGCAGCGTGTCGATCATGGTGTTGCCGACGAAGAAAATACGGTCCGGCGGAACCCCCTCGGACGCCAGATTCCGGTTGGCCACCTCCGAGGTGGTGAAAAAAAAGTCGGTGATGCTGTCGGTGACCACGCGGTTGATCTCTTCGGGCATGGTCCAGTCGCGCGAACGGATCCCCCCTTCCACGTGCGCCACGCGGATGCCCAGCTTCCTGGCGGTGATAGAGCAGGCCATGGTGGATGTGACATCGCCCACCACAATGCAGATATCCGGACGCGGTCCCTCCATCAGCAGCCGCTCATAGCCGGTCATGATGGCCGCGGTCTGCTCGGCCTGTGTGCCGCCGCCCGCTCCCAGGTTATGGTCCGGCTCCGGAATGCCCAGCTGCTCGAAGAAACTGCCGCTCATATTTTGATCGTAATGCTGACCGGTGTGGATGATGCGGAATGAAATGCCGGCTCCCTCCAGCTGCGCCTGCCGGATGGCATGCGTTATGGGGGCGATTTTCATGAAATTGGGTCGCGCTCCGGCGATCAGATCAACAAGCATACGGTTACTCTTAAAGTTAATCAGAACGACAGCGAAAGCCCAATAGCTGCGTACTCTCTGTAAGCGTAATTTCCAATCCGCAAATAATCAACCCGTGGTGCCAGCGCGATTTCCGCTCGACTGGCGAACGACTGCGATGTATCTCCGGCCCCATCCACCCGTGCAGCCGAGGCAAAGAAATTGTTGTTGAACGATTGCTGGAGATCGATCAGGTTGAAGATCCAGGTTCCAAGAGTCGCGGCTCCCAACCCGATGAGCACTTCGTTTGAGGGTGTCGGTCCATCGTAGTGATACCTGTAGGCTGCTCCGGCCACCGTAGATCCCGCCAGTGCGGTAAATGTGAGTCCAAGTATATAGCCCTTTTTTCTTTCCCCGATATAGAGCTGACCAAGTCCGGGATAGAGCGCCGAGAGCAGCATGGCGTCCCGTTTGACCGGACCGCTGACCGTGAGGTATTCATGATCCCGGACGTGGGTTATATCCCTGCGATATCCTTCAAAGGTGCTGTTGACGGGAATTTCCCTGTACGACGGGAACTGGCGTTTGAGGTCGATCAGGCTGAATGTCCAGGCAACGCCCGTGGCGGCTCCCAGTGAGATCAGGAAGGCGTCACCGGGTTTGGATTCTTCACTTTGATAACGGATAACGGCACTGGTCACAGTGGCGCCTGCCAGGGCGGTGAACGTACCGGTCAGCCAGGCACCCCGCCGGTTTTCACTGATATGGAAATGGCCCCATCCGGGATAGAGGCCACCTCGGATCACCGCAGGCACCTCCCTGCGTTCCATGCGAATGACCGGTTGGATGGTGGCTGTCTGGCGGTCCACCACTTTCAGCCCCTGACGGTCTCCTTCCCGGGCGATGTAGACATATCGGACGTGTCCTTCGGACTGGATGGCAGCGGGATACCGGTTCTGGCGGGTGCGTTCCAGCCATTCAAACCGGTTGCTGAAGCTGAAGATGTTGAAGGTGAAATCAGCGCGGTTGTCCGCGTAGTAATCGAGGTGCGAGAAATGCAGCGGATGTTCCAGATCGGGTGCATATCGGACCCACAGTATTCCATCGGCCGGACGCCGGTCGTATTCGATGGTGGCCCAGTGGGGTGCGGTTCTCTCGAAGGCATAGACGGATTCGGCGAAGAAGCGCCGTGCCGGACGTTGCAGTGGCATCCCGATCCATGCGCTGCGGCTCTGGTCGAAATCCACCCGGATCAGGCGGATTTTTTTTGCCTGATAGGTTTCCTCAGGCGGGGCGTCGGTATCATCCGTACGGATGGGTTGGGCGGCATTTTCCTCTTCTGCTGTTTTTTCACCCGTATGCTCTGCGTACTCGTACCAGGCCAGTATGCGTCCGGATGGCGCCCAGGACGGACGCTGGTGGCGGCTCATCACGCCTTCTTCGTCATCGATGGAGACACGGTGGGCCATGGGCAGCCGTCCTTCCGGCATTTGGGACACATCAATGACAAAAACGGTTTCGAAGCCGGTTCGCCGGCCTTCAACCGGCCGGTTCTGATAGGCGATCATGCTGCCGTCGGCCGACCATGACGGAAAAAAGCTGCCGTTGGCGTGGCCGGTGATCCGCCGGGGCTGCATGAATTTGAATTCGCGTTTGCGTATTACCCGACCGATATCCTGTTCGATGTAGAGCTGTCCGTCTGCCGAGAAGACCAGCTTGTTGCCATCGGGTGAGAACGCGGGGTTGGTGACCACGTTGCCAAATGCGACAGGGAACACTACGGTGCGCAGGCTTTCGCCGGATGAGATATAACCCAGGTGGAGCTGGGTTTTGCCGGCCTGGGTTGCCACGAAAGCAAACCATTGGTAGCCGAACTGATCGAGTCCGGGACGCCAGACAAAATCCCCCTCAAAATACGCTGTCGGCAGGCCGGCGTTGCGCATGAGCGCTTCGGCATGGTTTCGCGGGACCGATCGCAGGCTGCTCCGGACTTCCTGTTCCCGGCGGGTCTGGCGGACGATCCGCTCGTCAGCTTCGGTGGTCACGTGGTACAGATGCAGATAGTGCCGGTTTCCGTCTTTCCTTGTATAGGCAATAATATCGGGGTTGGACGGTGACGGAACCGGGTAGCTAATCTCGCCAAGCGGGAGGTCAGTTGCCGACAAACCGGCTGTTCCCGGCATTTCAGCAAGGGATGATCCGGCTGCCTGAACAGCAGGGCTTGACAGAGCTGCTGCTCCCGCGACCACTATGCACATGGCAATGATCAGCGAAACCGGACGCGTGCGGCCTTCGGGTGCCGGATGTGCGTTGCGATCACGTTCCGGATATGCGCGATGTTCGCTTGCCGGATGAGCGTTGCGATCACGTTCCGGATGCCGGTCGGAAACACGGTTTGAGAGTCCGTAAGAGTGCCTCATGAGCTGATATGTTAGGATCTTGATGGTGTCGGGAAACTGGTACAAACATGCGAAAAAAAACAGAAAAAAACATCCGGAAACGTCATCATGGATGCGGCCGGAATTGTTGCCAGAAATTTGCCCGGAAGTGATGTCAAAGCCGCGGCCGGAAACGTTGCCAGGAATTTGGCCGGAAGTGTTGCCCGCGCGGCTCACTTTCCAATGTAATCCCTGTACCAGGAGACAAATGCAGCGATTCCTTCTGAAACGGCCACTTTCGGACGGTATCCGGTGTATTCGAACAGATCTTTCACGTCGGCCCAGGTGCGAGGCACATCACCCGGCTGAATATCCATCATGTTCTTTTCGGCGGTCACGCCCAGCTGCTTCTCGAGCTCGCCGATATAATCCATCAGGGCTACGGGCTTGTTGTGGCCGATGTTGAAGACCTGGTACGGGGCGAAGCTGGTGGCCGGATCCGGGGCATCGGCTTTCCATTCGGGGTTGCCTTGCGGCGGCCTTGGGATCAGGCGGACGATGCTTTCGACAATGTCACCGATGTAAGTGAAATCGCGCTCCATCTTGCCGTGGTTGTAGACGTCGATCGGTTTGCCGGAAGTCATGGCATCGGCAAACAGGAACAGGGCCATGTCGGGCCGTCCCCACGGACCGTAGACGGTAAAGAACCGGAGTCCGGTGGAGGGGATGCCGTACAGATGGCTGTAGGTGTGCGCCATCAGCTCGTTGGCCTTTTTCGTTGCAGCGTAAAGTGATACTGGATGGTCGACATTGTCGTGCACAGAGAACGGCATGCGTGTGTTGGCACCGTACACCGAGCTGGACGAGGCGTAGACCAGATGCGAAACGGGATGGTGGCGGCACGCTTCCAGGATGTTCAGAAACCCGGTGATGTTGCTGTCGATGTAGCTATGGGGGTTCTGGAGACTGTAACGCACGCCGGCCTGGGCAGCCAGGTGGACCACGGCGTCAAACCCGCTCTCTTCGAAAAGGCCGTTCATGGCGTCGCGGTCGGCCAGGTCCATGCGCACAAATCGGAAATTGCCGGAAGCGGCCCGGGAACCGGATGGATTGGCGGATCCTGTTTTCCCGGCGATATCCACATCCACCCCCAGTTGTGCCAGTCGATCGCGTTTGAGGCGGGGGTCGTAGTAGTCGTTGAGGTTGTCGATGCCGGTGATGGTGTGGCCGTCATCAAGCAGTCGCCTGGAAAGGTGAAAGCCGATGAAGCCGGCTGCGCCGGTAACCAGGATGTTCATGGAGCTTTTTTTTGTTGATTACCGGGTTGTTTCATGTGTTTATATCAATTTAGATTCACATGGTCAGAATGAACTCACATGACAGGATTTATTCATTCTTCTGTGTGTAAGCTGGAAGCTATCATGTTCGTTTCGTGTTGCGGCTTGACGGTTTGCGCAAGATCAACGTTCGGTTACGTGTTGGTGGATGAATGCGTCGTCAAAAATGTCGAGTACGCCTGTGAGGACGTCGTTGGCCTGGTCGAGGCTGCTTATGTCGCCGATCTGGACGGTGTAGAGTCCGTTCGGGAGCTGGTAGACGAAGAAAGAGAGCCGGTCGGTTTCGTATCCGCGCCGGATGAGACCGTCGCGTGTCATTTCCAGTGCCCTATGGGTGAAACGTGTGCTCCAGGCGGCATAGGTCTGAATGTAGAAGCCCGGTTCGAGGGTGGGTGTCAGGTGGGCAATGCCGGCTGCCTCGTGAATGCGGTCGATGCGCTGAATGTCACTGTCAAACTGTGAACCCATGTCGTTGAGTTGGGCTTCCAGCACTTCGATGGTGCGGCGGGCCTGTTCCAGGTCGCCCTGGGAAGCCTTGTCCTGCATCTCGCGGTTGAGCTGGGCCAGGCGCGCGTCCTGCCGGTCCAGATCGGCCAGGATCCGGTCCCAATCGTCCTCGCGTCCGGATATCGCGGAATCCACGCTTCTGCGCCACTCCTGAGTTGCGGGTACGGGCGAATACCAGCGGGCGTGCGGACGGCGGGAGCTTCCCATGTTGAAAACGAGTCCGGCCATGAATCCGGCCACACGGTCATTGTCGCGGATGCCATTGATGATGTTGTACCCGTCCACGTGATAGCCTTGGTTGAACTGGTGGTACATGTAGTCCAGGGAGAGATCAAGGGCGCTGCCCAGTCGTATGCGCGTACCCAGTCCGAATCCGTAGTGGCCGTGGGTGGCATCCCGGTCCGGCCGCCCTTCCAGATTGGTCCATTCGCTTTGCCCGTAGCCGATATTCAGCGATACATAGGGGCTGAACCAGGAGTGGCCTTTGTCGAGATTGGTCAGACTGAGCAGATAGAGGCTGAGGCCGAAGGACACCGACTGATAGGTATTCTCATAGGACGGGAGGCCGTCGTCATTTTCGATCATGGTGTAGACATAGCGCACGTTGGCGGCGAGCGACGGGTTGAACATGTACTCGATGCCGGCTCCGAACGCCGGGTTCACCCAGCCGGAGTTGACTCCGGTGGAGCCGGAAAACGGGGTGAAGCCGGTGCCGGTGCGGGCTGTGAACGAGCCGCCGTACACCTGCAGGCTCCACTTGCGCAGTTCCGGACGCGGCGGGACGTTTTCGCGGTCCTGGGACAGTACGGCTTCCGGGGCACCGATCAGGGCGGCGAGAAAGAAGACAAGTACTGCCGTGGTCATTTTTCTGGAAAAACGGTTTACCATCGGGAGATTCATGACTGTTATATTAATAAGTGAAATACATTTTCTGTCAAACCCGCAAGGAGCATTCGCAATGTTACTTTTTGAAGATCAGCTGGTCTTAAGCATGTTCTTTGCATGGAAAAGCTGTATTGCAGAAAGATTACAGACAAATCTTGATCAGTTACAAATTTTTTGGAGCAAAATCGGACAGTCTTTGCTACACTTCAAATCAAAGTGAGTGAAAATCAGCAAGTAATATCGGAATATAGTATGACGATCAGACAATAACAAACACATGCAGTGCTATCTCATTGCCATGACTGTCTGGACTTCCACTATCCGTCTGTGGTATCTGTCCCTCTGTCCCTCTGTCCCTCTGTCCCT
>RECX01000343.1 GCA_007693825.1 Balneolaceae bacterium | reverse complement strand
GAAAAAGGAATCAAACCGGCGGATATTGAAACGCAACTCGATCGGTTCCGAAAGGGTTTTCCGGACCTCGAGATCGATCGTCCGGCCACCATCGGCGACGGGATCGTGCGCATCCCGGACGAAGAGGAAATGCGCCTGACCGACCGGTTCCACCAGGCACAAAAAGAGGGGCGCGTGATGAAATTCGTGCCGGCATCCGGGGCCGCCAGCCGCATGTTCAAGTCGCTGCAGGCCATGCTCAACGGCAACGGGGAAATCACAAAAGAGCATCTGGAATCCGGCAGTGAGGATGCAGAGTTCACGCGGACCTTCCTGGACAATCTGAAAACCTTTGCGTTCTATGAAGACCTGGTGGATGCGCTCAAAGGCCATGGGACGCATCCCGACGAATTACTGAAAAAAGAGGACTACCGGGCGCTGCTCTCCTTTGTGCTGGAGGACAAGGGGCTCGGGCTGGCATCGCTGCCCAAGGCGCTGATCCCCTTCCACCGGTATGAGGACCATCGACGCACTCCGCTGGAAGAGCATCTGGTCGAGGCCATCGCATACACGCAACCTGAAAACGGGCATGTCCGGATTCACTACACCATATCCCCGGAACACAAGGAGGCATTTGACCGGCGGCTGGATGCCGTACGGCCGCGATACGAAACGGGGGGCATCCGGCTGCATGTAGAAACCTCCTTCCAGAAGCCGGAAACCGACACCATTGCCGCCGATCCGGACAACCAGCCGTTTCTCGACGATGACGGGAATCCGGTTTTCCGTCCGGGCGGACACGGGGCGCTGCTGGTCAACCTGGAGGAGCTGAAAGGTGACCTGGTGTTCATCAAAAACATCGACAATGTGGTGCCGGACCGGCTCAAGGACGTCACTTACCGGTACAAGAAACTGATTGGAGGGTATCTGCTTACGCTGCAGGACAAAATCTTTTTCTACCTGAAGGAACTGGAGCGCCAGGGAGCGGAATCGCAGCTTATTGACGAGATCATCGCTTTTGTCCGGGAAGAGCTTCATGTAAAACTGCCGGATGATCTGCCCTCCCTTCCCGATGACGATACGGATGAAGCGCAGGCAGATGCGCAACGAAGCGAGCTGGTCCGATGGCTTTTCGACCGCCTGAACCGTCCGATCCGGGTGTGCGGCATGGTCATCAACGAGGGGGAGCCGGGCGGGGGCCCCTTCGTGGTGCGCCACGGCGACGGCAGCACCTCCCTGCAGATCGTGGAAAGCGCACAGGTCAACATGGAAAATAATGCCCAAAAGCAGATTTTCGAGTCATCCACCCATTTCAATCCGGTGGATCTGGTCTGCTCCCTGCGCGACTACCAGGGCCGGCCTTTTGAACTGGAGGACTACCGGGATCCCGAAACCGGCTTCATCTCGATGAAGTCATTTCAGGGGCGCGACCTGAAGGCGCTGGAACTGCCCGGCCTTTGGAACGGCAGCATGGCCCGCTGGAACACGGTCTTTGTGGAGGTCCCGGCGGACACATTCCATCCCGTGAAAACCGTCAATGACCTGCTGCGGGAAGAGCATCGGAATTAATTCCGCAGATGGCGGTGTTATAGGAAGCAGTTGCAAGCACAGGAGCATGTCCGGGGTTTTGCCCTGAAGTTACGAATCGTTGCATGGTTCTGTCCGTATATACGCTTGCCGAACTGCTCATACAATACATAAAACATCACAAAAAGGAGAAATCACATGCCGAAACGTAAAGCCAGTGCCGAGTGGAAAGGCACTTTGCCAGATGGTAACGGAAGCGTATCACTTGGAAGCGGCGCCTTTGAAGGGGCGTACTCTTTTTCATCACGTTTTGAAGAGGGTGTCGGGACCAACCCGGAAGAACTGATCGGCGCGGCGCATGCCGGCTGCTTTTCCATGGCCCTTTCTGCCGAACTTGGCAAAAGCGGATTCAAACCGCAAAGCGTCAAGACCGAAGCGGTAGTCCATCTGGTCAAAGAGGATGCCGGCTTCACGATTACCGAAATCGATCTCGATTGTGATGCACACGTGCCGGGCATAGATGAGGATGAATTCAGCAAGTTCGCAGAAGGAGCCAAGAAAAACTGTCCGGTCTCCAAAGTGCTCGCCGGTGCCAAAATCAACCTGACGGCACGACTGAAAAACTGACGTCTCGTTTCGTTTCGTTTCGTTTCGTTGTAAAGTAAATTGGCCGTTTTTGGTAATTTATGAAAGCCGGTACCCATTCCGGCTTTTTTTTTGCCTTGCAAACGGCCGGAAACCAACCTTCCGTTCCGACTTTCAGGTTCAGACTGACGACAATGGTAAAAGCTGCAACATTGGTTACGCGTGCAACATTGGCCATGGCAGCCCTCATGCTGGCTGGCACAAACATTGCCGGGGGGCAGGACATCGAACACCCTATCCGCATGCCGGCCGAGTTCCATGATGTGCTGATCTACGTCGTCCCCCACACGGAAAACGGGGATACACTCCGCTTCTTCACCGACAGCGCCGACGGCTCCATCATGTATCAGGGAAGCGTGGACCGGCTCGGACTGACCACGACCAGCGCCATTATCCAGGACCAGCAGCAACTGGCAGCCTTTCTGCCACCCATGGATTCCTCGTATTTCATCCCGCCCCCACTGATTTCAGACGGCCTGATCCCCGTACGCCCCGATGACAGAAAGCCACCGCATCACCGTATCATTCTGGGGGATGGGGATCCTGCCACTTTCCCGGAACCGGGCGACGGTATTCTCGGCAGTACATGGTTTGCCGGCCGCGCCTGGACCATCGATTTCCGCGAGGAGGCCTTTTACGTAGTACCGACAGATCCGGATGATCCCGCAGACAACCACTCTAATTCCGTGCCATTGGCCTTCTTCGAGGAAGGCGATGAGCGCCGCTTCCACTTTGCGCGGTTGCCGGTTGTCATAGCCGGCGACACGCTGTCCATGGTCCTCAAGACCGGCAGCCATATTCTTCTTGAGGATGAGGCACAGGAAGAACTCGATTTCGCCGGAACACTGTTTCCTGCCGGACTTGTTTCCGAGTCCGTGGCGGACGGGTGGCGCCGGGAACATCCGGATTGGAACGTCTACGAACAAGCCGACCGCAACTACGGCAGCGACCTGATTGAGGTGCCGGAATTGCACATCGGCCCGCATGTCGCCGGGTCCGTCCATTTTGCCATCCGTCGCGACGAGGCCTTCGAAGACTGGTTTTCGCAATTCACGGATGAGCCGGTCACGGGAGCCCTCGGGGCCGATGCCTTCCGGGATGCGCGCATCACAGTGAACTATCCCCGGTCTGTGCTTATCTTCCACGATTGAAATCCATCCACCAGACCCGGTTCCATTCAACAATGACCAACCGCATCAACCTGTCCGCTTACAACAAGACGCAACTGGCCGATTTCTGCCGGGAGCTGGATCTGCCCCGCTACCGCGCCGATCAGCTGTTCCAGTGGATCCACCTGAAGAATGCGGGATCGTTTGAGGAGATGACCAACCTGCCCAAGGCGCTTCGCGGCGAGCTGGAACAGAGGGCGGAGCTGAAGGGTGCGCATCAGGCCAGCATAAGCCGCTCCAAAGACGGCACGACCAAATGCCTGTTCCGCCTGCATGACGACAAGCTGGTCGAAGCGGTGCTGATCCCCGAATTTTTCGACGACGGCGTGGCCGACCGGCTCACGGTGTGCGTATCCTCCCAGGTGGGATGTGTTTTTGGATGCAGTTTCTGCGCTACCGGACGGATGGGGCTTTTCCGCAACCTGTCCACCGGAGAGATCACCGGACAGGTGCTGTCCATGAACGCCATTGCCGAGGCGGAATACGGCAAGCGTATCACCAATATTGTTTACATGGGGATGGGTGAGCCGTTCCACAACTACGCGCCGGTCGTCGATTCGGCGGAGATTTTGTGCGATCCGCTCGGGCTGGACCTGTCGCCGCGGCGCATCACCATATCCACAGTTGGACTCACCCGCCAGATCCGCGCCTACGCCGACGAAAAGCGCCCCTGGAACCTGGCCATTTCGCTTCACGCCGCCGACGACGAAAAGCGCAATCAGATCATGCCGATCAATGAGACGCTGAACCTGGCGGCCCTGCGAGAGGCGCTGGAGCATTACTACCGCACCATGAAGCAGCCGGTCACTTACGAATACCTGCTGTTCGATCAGTTCAACGATTCCCCCGAAGATGCCCGGAAACTGGCCCGGATCGCGCGGTGGATCCCATCGAAAGTCAACATCATCATGTACAACCGGGTGGAGGGCGTGACCCTGCAGCGGTCGCAGGAAGGCCGGCTCAACCGGTTCCTTTCCGAGCTGACCCGGGCCGGGGCGCGTGCCACCGTTCGCCGCAGCCGGGGCGATGATATCGATGCGGGATGCGGCCAGCTGGCCATCAGGGAGCAGGACGGCGAGGGCAAGACCATTGCAAAAAACCTGCGGGGATGAATGGGTGATCTTCCGGAGCGCTTGAACGGCGTCAGAACGGAAAATCGTCGTCCGGCGTGTAGTCAAGCTCCTCGATGATCGGCGGGATGGCCTCGGCGTGCACTTCATTCCCGTCGATGTAGATGGCGCGATAGGGTCGGGTCGGACAAATATACTCACACGCGCCGCAGCCAATGCAGTGTTCCACCGCGATTTCGGGAATGGTGAGCCCGTCCTGATACGGCACCATGCGCACTGCCTGGGTCGGACAGTGTTCGGCGCACGCGCCGCAGGCCGTGTTTTCGGTCTGCACCACGCAGTTGTCCAGCTCCAGGCGCACCACGCCCACCTGAGTGATGTGCTTCTGCTCCATGGACAGGGGCAGGATGGCGCCTGTCGGACACACATCGGTGCACCGCACGCAGTCGAAGTTGCAGAAGCTGGCGTGGAAATCGAGCCGCGGCTGCATCATGCCGGTGAAGCCGTATTCCAGGAACGAGGGCTGCAGCACATGGGTGGGACAGGCGCTGACGCAGAGCTGACAGGCCGTGCAGGAATCCATAAAGTGCTGCAGTGACAGCGACCCGGGCGGCGATACCGGGAAGTTCTTTTTCTCCGGGATGGTGGATGGCAATGTCACTTCCACATCCAGGTCATCACGCCGGTCCGGCCCCGGTTCCTGCGCCTGGCTCTTCAACGCTCGCGATGCCGCCGAGAAACCTACGAAGTAGGCCGTCAGACGGAACAGGAAGTCTCGCCTTTCGCCGTTTTGTGCCGAAGCCGCATGCGTCTTTCCTGGTGGATTCGGGTTTTCGGGTGGATTCGTGTTCCCGGGTGGATGCGTTTGTCCTTGTTCGGAAGTGTCCACCGGCACATCACAATCCCCGGAGATTCCCATTTTTGCATCACTACCGTCAGGCAACGCTTCCGGCGCATCACAAATGAACGGTTCGCTTGCGGCGGCCGGCTTGCGATCGGATGGGAACCAGTGGTTCCGGTAATCGATGCCCTGCCGGGAGCAGACGTTCAGGCAGTTGAAGCATCCCACGCACCGGGTGAAATCAATCTCGTTGGACTTCAGGTCGATGCACTCCGCCTTGCAGTTCAGCGAACATTCAGCGCAGCGGGTGCACAGCGATTCGTCGATCTGGATCCGGAACATGGCATATTTGGAGACCAGTCCCAGCAGCGAGCCGACCGGACACACCGTGTTGCAGTAAAGCCGTCCCCGGCGGAAGGCCAGCACACCCACAAGGCCCAGCATGAACACCGGAAAAATGAGTGGCAGCACCGTCATCTGGCGTGTTTCCACGTGATAGAAACGGTAGTTCCCGAATGACTGGAACACATCCGCCAGCAGGTTGTTCCCGGCATAGTAGACGGGACGTACCAGTCCGGCAAAGATCTTGCCGAAGACGCTGAACGGATCCAGCAGGTTCAGAAGGAATACGCTTCCCAGCAGGAACGCGGCAACTGTGACGCCGAGCAGTGAATATCGGAGCAGGTTTTGCGGGGCGGAGGGACGGTAGCGGGGCCGGCGCCGGCGAATCCGGGTGGTGTAAAACCGCGATACGCGCGAGAACACATCCTGCAGGATACCGAGCGGACAGACCGTGGAGCAGTAGACGCGGCCGAAAAGCAGGGTGGCGATAAGGACGGCGAGGAAGCCCAGCGCCAGCAACCCCAGCACATTCAGAAATTTGAGCAGCGAGGGCACAAACTGGATCCACGTGACCCCGTTGATGAGGCCGGCCGACAGCGCCTCGGTAAAATCGAGGAACAGAAAGCCGGTCGCCGTCAGGAACAGCAGTGATATGGCAACCCGGGAATACTTGAGGATACGGCTTCGCATGACATCCAACCCGTTACATCCGAAGCCGGCTGATATTCAGGTTGTCGAGCTGCATGGTGCCGAGGCCCATCTCCTCAGCGAGCCGGATATGGCCCACTTCGGCGGGCTGGAGCCCGAACATGAGGGACGATGCGGCGTCGGCGGCGACGATATCCGTGGATATCACCTGCGCCTCCATGGTGACCACGTCCTCGACCGACACGCCGCGCGGGCCGTTGCGCATCATCACGCGGTAAGCGTCCACCACGTTGAGGTCCGGCTGGCGGTAGGTGGTGTAGTCGGTGATGCACTGGTGAAGGTCGTTGCGGTGGTAGAAGCGGCGGTCCCACACGTTGCCCATCAGGTTTTTCATGGATACGGTGATGGAAGAGCCGCCGTGGTGCTTGAGGACCGGCACGTTGATCAGCACATCCGTTTCCAGGAAGAGCTCATGCTCCTTGGCGGCGGTGAGCCGGCGCCCTTTGGAAATTTCGATGTCCTGATAGTAGCGTTCCGAATTGGCCGGCACAACGCGCGCGCCGGCGTCGGAGGCGGCTTTTTCGATACCGCTGTTGCGGTAGCATGCCCGCCATTCGTCGCAGGTGTGGTCGAAGACATAGACCCGGCTGGCGCCCGCCTCCAGGCAGTGCCCGACGATGCGTCCCACCAGCTCCGGATTGGTGTTGGCCCCCATTTCGGGGGTACGGTCCCAGCCGATGTTGGGTTTGACTATGACGCTTTGTCCCTTCGACACAAACTGCTTCATGCCGCCGAGAGCAGCGATGCCTTTGTCAAACATGTTCGGTGCGCTGCCGCCGCGCACGGCAACCAGGTCATAGGGCAACGCGGTGCGGCCGGCGCCCAGCACCGATGAAAATCCGCCAAAAGCGGCCGATGAGCCAATAAAGACGCCCGCACCCAGGCTTTTCAGGAGGAAATCTCTGCGTTTCATGTGTTTAAAACTTTGGATTCATGAGGTCACATAGAATATTCATGACCGGTTTTAATCATGCGCCTGTGTGTCCTGGCGCCAGCCCGGTCATGAATATTTCATTTTTTTATAATTTTATAGCACTTCGTGACCTTCGGTTCATCTTAGATAATGATTGAGGTAATGATAATGAGTATCGGTTAAAGTGCAGGATGCATTCCCGTGGGCGACAGTAATGGAAAAATGGCACTGTCTGCCGGGATGCCTGAACGTAATGAACAAATACTGGTATGGGTTTGATCCGGGAAAATGGAAAAATATGAACCGGATGTTGTGATTATAGTATAAAAAACAGGCGTTAATCGCAAATTGAAACTGACTTTATGCCTTGCTGACAGCAGGTTAACCGGGGCCTCACCGGTTGCAGGCACCGGCACCGGATGCATCACAAATAAAAATCATCTATATTCAATCGACAAGGTATTTCCAATGCTTTGTCGTCCAAAGTTACTTAATATTAATGCAATAGCTGTTTCCTGCTGATTTCCTGTGACGATCGGGCATCGGAAGTAGTGACAGAATCAACCGATGAAAATTTTGTATTATGACTGTTTCGCCGGCATTTCCGGTGATATGCACCTTGGCGCCATGATCGACGCCGGGGTAGATCCGGAACACCTGCTCTCCGAGCTCAAAAAACTGCCGGTCAGCGGCTTCCGGCTTGAAATCCAGCGGGACAAAAAGCAGAGTATTGAGGGAACCCGGGTGGATGTGGTCCTGGACCATGGCACGGATGAGCATCAGCATGGGCATCATCATGAGCACGGTCACTCTCACGAACACAGCCGCAGGAGTGGACCTGGGCACGGACATGACCACACTCATGGACACGGTCACTCTCATGGGCACGGCCACTCTCATGAGCACGGTCACGGGCATTCCCATGGAAACAGTCCCGGACATTCGGAATCACAAGCTCATGCGCAACCTCACCGCAACCTGGCCGATATCGAGCAGATCATCGACCAGAGCAGCCTGCCGGAGGGGACCAAATCACGGGCACACCGCATGTTCCGCCTTATTGCCGAGGCAGAGGCGAAAATCCATGGTGTCCCGGTCAGCAAGATCCACTTCCACGAGGTGGGCGCCCTGGACTCGATCGTCGATATCATCGGGGCGGCCATCTGCCTGGAGTATCTGAAACCCGACCGCATCCTCTGCTCAACGGTGGAACTGGGAAGCGGCACCATCCGCTGCGCGCACGGAACCATGCCCGTACCGGCACCGGCCACCGCCGAAATTCTGAAGGATATACCGGTGAGGCTCGGTGGAACAGTTCATGAAGCCACCACTCCGACCGGCGCCGCCATCCTGGCCGCCAACGTGGACGAGTACACCGACCGACCGGTCTTCCGTCCGGATCGCACGGCTTACGGCATCGGACAGCGCGACGCCGAACTGCCGAATGTGCTGCGTGTCTTTGTCGGGCAGCATGCGGTAACGGAAATGAGTGCAGATGTGAGTGCAGGTGCAGATGTGAGTGCAGGTGCAGATGCGGGTGCAAATGCAGATGCGGGTGCGATTACGGATGCGGATCCAGGTACGAGTGCAGGTGCGGGTGCGGGTACAGGTGCGGGTGCGGGTGCCGCTCAGGATCCCGCTTCCTCTGCCGCGGCAGCTCCCGGCAACACAATCCGCGACGAGAAAACCATGATGACCTGCCAGATCGATGATATGAATCCGGAACAGTATCCACACATCATGGACCGGCTGCTGTCCATGGGGGCCAGCGACGTCTCCATCACGCCCACCATCATGAAGAAAGGGCGTCCCGGTGTGATCCTGGATGTGCTCTGCGATGCCGGACTGCTGAATAAGCTTGCCGACACCATCCTCAAGGAAACCACTACCCTGGGTGTGCGCTACCATCCCGTCTCCCGCATCATGCTGGAGCGGGAATCGGTATCCTTCCAAAGCTCACTGGGGCCGGTCACGGTAAAAAAAGCCATGCTGGACGGCAAAATTGTCAAATGGAAAGCCGAGTACGAGGACTGCAAGGCCCTGGCCGAAAAGCACAAAATGCCACTGCGCGACGTTATCATCCGGGTGGATGCGGAATTCGCCGAAAAGGAACGCCAACCATGACACTGCCAACCGATCCCGACAGAACGAACCATAACGGCAGGAGCAGCCGAACCGACTCGCAGACGCCGGACAGCCGGACACGGCACGAAAAGTACCGGGATCTGCTGGAAATCCTGCGCGGGCTGGGCAAAACGGCCGTCGCCTATTCCGGCGGCGTCGACAGCACATTTCTGCTGGCTGCGGCCAAAGAAGCACCGGTGGAGGAACTCGTGGCAATGACCATGAAACGCCCGTATATCCCGCAATGGGAGCTGGCCGAAGCGGAAGAATTCATCCAGCAACTTGGCGTGGAACATCAGGTCGTGGAGCTGCCGGTGGATGAGGAAGTGCGCAACAACGTGGTCAACCGCTGCTATTACTGCAAATCGAGCACATTCGGGTACTTCCGCGAGCAGCTGGAGAAGATGGGATTCGACACGCTGGTGGACGGTACCAACGCCGACGACACGCAGGAATACCGCCCGGGGCTGCGCGCCATCCGGGAGAACAAAGTCCGCAGTCCCCTTCAGGAAGCCGGACTCACCAAGCCGGAAATCCGGGCGCTCTCGCGTGAAATGGGGCTGCCCGACTGGGACAAACCCGCCAACACCTGCCTGGTTACGCGCATCCCGTACAACACCCTGGTCCGGGACGAGGACCTGCGGCTCATCGAACAGGCCGAATATTACCTGATGAAGCAGGGCTTCCGGCAGGTACGCGTGCGCAAGCATGACGACCTGGCGCGCATCGAGGTCGAGCCGGAGATGGTCGCCCGGCTGCTGGAACCCGGGACGGCATCCACGATTACCAGCCACCTGAAAGAGCTCGGTTTCCGTTACGTTTCCCTCGATCTTGAAGGATACAAAACAGGGAAAATGGACCAGGCCATATTGAAAAACAGCAAGTGAGCACGTACCTTTTGCGGCAGGCCGTTCGACATCACCGGTCCACTTACAAATAATTTATGGATAAGGATAAACTGAAAAAATTGCTT
>RECX01000246.1 GCA_007693825.1 Balneolaceae bacterium | reverse complement strand
CGTACATCAACTATGCCTCGAAGGGCGGTGCGGTGCGCAGGTCGCGGTCCGAGACGGTCGTGGTGAACGCGCCGTCGGGCGATTATGCCTGGACGGTGATGACCAAGAACCAGGAGGATGAACGCTATGAGTATGACAATGAAGGATATGTTCTAAAGCGCACGGTCGGCGGGCTGCTGTGGAACTACTTTGAGCCGGACCACGACTGGGAGCCGCATCCCGAATATCCTAAGACCTGGTAGTGATTATTCAAATCCTTAAAGCTCCTCGCCGTGGTAGCTGCGCAGCCCCTCCATCGGGGTTTTGATGAAATTGCCCGGTGTGAGGCCTTTGCGGGCCAGGGCGGCCCGGACGACTGCCTGGTTGTGATAGGCGACCGATCCCACGAATCCGACCGGGACATCGGGACCAGTGTGGTATTTGATCACGTGGCGTGCAAGGAATTCACCGACGCCTTCCTGCAGCATGCCGATTACCCAGGGATGGTCTGCGAACTCCGCGAACATGCGGGTGAAGGATGCGACAAAGGTATTG
This sequence comes from Balneolaceae bacterium, assembly GCA_007693825.1. Classification (GTDB taxonomy): domain Bacteria; phylum Bacteroidota; class Rhodothermia; order Balneolales; family Natronogracilivirgulaceae; genus SKNL01. Next base: position 9,803 of record RECX01000246.1, on the reverse strand, counting down.
AAGTGGGGTTTTTTGTAGACGGCGTCAAGGATGGCGGGACGGGCCATGTCGTAATGCTCCTCGAGCCATGCCCGCAGTTCCCCCGGCATTTCACGGTAGAAATAGGCCTGCAGGATTTTCCGTCCGAACGAACCGGCGCTGCCCTCATCCCCCAGGACGAACCCGAGCACGGGTACCTGGTCGGCGATGCTCTTGCCGTCGTAAAGGCACGAATTGGAACCGGTCCCGAGGATGCAGGCCACGCCTTCCTTGTGTCCGCAGATGGCGCGCGCGGCGCCCAGCAGGTCGGAGTCGACTTCCACCGGGATATTGCCGAAGACTTTTTGCAGTGCAGCGGTCATGCGTCCGATGGCCTCTTCTCCGGCACATCCGGCTCCATAAAAATAGATGCGGTCGGCGGCGGGGATGTCGGGAGTGACGTTCTCCGTGATTTCGGCGGCAATGGTGTCGACGGTGTGGTAAAAGGGGTTAAGTCCGGCGGAATGGGTGGTCACGGGGGTGGTATCGGCCTGGATCAGGCACCATTCGGTTTTGGTCGATCCGCTGTCGGCGAGGAGGATTTTCATCTGTTTAAATCATTTTGATTCATATGGTCAGAATGATCTCACATGACAGTGTGTAATCATGTTCCTGTGTTTCAGAAGCAGGCTGTCATGTTCGTTTCATATGGTTATCGAGTTTCGGAATGTCCCTGGTTCAGAGTGTTCCTCTTTCAGAATGCTCCTGACAATGCCTTGGAGGTGAATGAGAGAACAGTTATCTGGTAATATACGATTCGAAGAACTTGAATTCGAGATTTTCTGTCCTGGTTGACGTGTTATTGCATCGTATTATCTTCACCCGACAAGTGGGCGATGCATCCGCGGCGGAGCCTGTCTGTGTTTGTAAAAAATACAACTTGGATAAGTCGTGTCTAGTGATTAGATTTTTTCAACCGGGATATTTGGTTGATTATCGGCAATACGTGAGAAGCGGGAATTATTGCATGGCGCTTCAATTCATTCAACCAGGTGGGCAGACAGTATATACTGCCTGATGTGGGTGAAAATCTGGAGGGTGACATTTCTCCTGTAATGCAGTCGGACACCAGAAGTACGAGCCTGTGTACTTCATTGCATTATTCATTTCATCTGTTTGAATCAATTTCGATTCTTATGGTCAGGATGATCTCACATGACAGTATGTAATCATGCTCCTGTGTGTCAGCCGGAGGCTGTCATGTTCGTTTCATGAATTTGTATCCGGGGCCATGCCAGATTCACAGATGGTTCCTTTCTTACATAATTATTGAGGAGGTATGCTATGAAAAGATTCATTTCTGTTTTTACAGTTTCATTACTTCTGTTTCCCTGTGCAACGTTTGCACAGGCTGAGTTTGACGATCACGAAGGGCAGCAGATGATTGTGGTCCCACCTCCAACAGGGCTTTTTCTAACCTACCAGGGAGTGTTGCATGACGCAGACGGCCTGCCGGTGCCCGATGATACCCATGTAATGATCTTTGCAATTTACGATGCGGCGGAGGGGGAAGAACCCATCTGGTCGGAGACGCAGTCGGTCGATGTTCTTAATGGGGTGTTCACCGTGTTGCTTGGAAAGGAGACAACCATGCTTCTGCCATTCGACCGGTTTTACTGGCTGGGTGTTACAGTTGACAGGGGGGAAGAGCTGTTGCCCAGAAAATTAATGACGCCGGTGCCCTACAGTTATTTCGCCCGGACCGTTGCCTTGAATGCCATAACGGAAGATAAAATTTCAAATGGCGCCGTAACAGAGAGCAAGATAGGTGAAGGTGCCGTGATCACGAATAAAATCAGTGATGGCGCCGTGACGGCAGAGAAGCTGGCGGAGAATCTTACATTCAGCAGCTATACGAGGTTTCAGAGTTTAAATACCGGAAGCGTTACTGTCACTTCGGACTGGACGAAATTGAACATCGGTACGAGGTCATTTTCGAAAGAGCACGATGGTACCAATATTGAAGTGTTTCTTCATTCCAGGGCCCAGCCTGGCATTTTTCAGAGAGACGTAACCTGGATTCAATATCAGTTGCGGGTAAATGGTGTTGTAGCCGATCACGTTGTCTCCCATCTCCTTTTTGAGTCGAATGTTATTGGGTACATTACCCTCAAGTCGATCTATGAGAGCCTCCCCGCCGGGAAACATACGGTGGAAGTTTGGGCAAGAACGAGTGCTTTGAGCTCGTCATCGGTTCTGGTGGATCCGGGTAATTTTGAAGGGGCCATTATTGTAAAAGAGACGTTTTAACCCTTTCGTCTTTCGATGAGTTTTTAAAAACGTCATCTAACCCCTGGAGGATTTAGCATGAAGAATTTTATCTGTATCGTCAGTGTATTCGTGGCATATATGCTGATTATGCCTATTGCCGTCCACGCACAATATTCCATTCCCGTGAGTATCTTCAGCGGTTCCTACGGAAGCATGGAAAATACGGAATACAGAATGCACGGGACGTTGGGACAACCCATCGTCAGTGAGATGTGGGATAGCGGAAACACCGTAAAATCAGGGTTCTGGCATATCGCAGCATCAACCGGGATGCCGACATCTTCCGAATACGCCGGCCCGGCGGACATACCATCGGTTTTCGCGCTGAACCAGAACTATCCGAACCCGTTCAACCCGTCGACCATTATTCCCTATGAACTGCCCGGGGAGATCGCTGTGCGTATCGATATCTATGATATACTGGGGCGACGGGTGATGGTGCTGGTGGATGAGCTGAAACCGGCTGGAGCACACCAGGCCCGGTGGGATGCCTCCGGTGTTGCCGGTGGGGTCTACATCTATCAGCTGCGTGCCGGTGATTTTGTGCAAAGCCGCAAACTCACCATCGTCAAATAGGCAGTTTCTCTTATTGGCGCTGCAGCAGTGCGTTGCGACAGTGCGTTGCGACCGGAAGCTGTCCGATTCCGGGTGGAAATATTATTTTTTGCTGTTATATTCCAAACTGGCCATTGCAGGACAATGACTCATGCCGGGCGGCACCATTGTGCCTGTGAGCATTGCGCGGACTGTCCGTGCTGAATCGCACAGGATTTCACCTACCGGGAGCAAACTCTTTCGGGAAGCACACTATTGACGTTGCAATGCTTCATATTACAGGGCAAAAACAATAACTTGCGATGACGTGGTCACACATCATCCACAACACACGCTCCGGCACATGCATCGGTTGCAGTCCATGCGGGATTGCACCCGAAATTGCACCCGAAAATGCACCCGAGATTGCACCTGAAATTCCAACGGAAAATATTCCAAATACATATATCGCAATGATTAGCAAGATGAATCCTGTCACAAAACCTTTTCTTCCGCTTCTGTTGATTCTCCTTCTGGGACTGATGACGTCCGGCTGCAAGGCCGCCGAGCTTCCTGCCAAAACGGGCAAACTGGGCGAACTGGATCCACCGAAACAGGAATTCCGGGGTGCTTGGCTGACTACGGTGGTCAACCTGGACTGGCCCGTATCCTACGACCAGCCCGTCGGGGAGCAGAAAGCCGATGCCATCGCGATGCTCGACAGCCTCAAGGATATCGGCATCAACGCCGTACTGTTCCAGGTCCGCGGAGAATCGGATGCCTTCTATGCCTCGGCCTACGATCCCTGGTCGCACTGGCTCACCGGCGAGCAGGGACGCGCGCCCGATCCCTTCTACGACCCGCTTTCGTTCATGGTCCGCGAGGCGCATAACCGAGGCATGGAATTGCACGCCTGGATCAATCCGTACCGCGTGGAGCGGCGCAAGGGGATGTATCCGCTGGCCGGATCGAACATAAGCCGGCGCGAACCCGGCTGGATCCTGGAGTTTGCCAGCCGTCCGGGCGAGTACTACACCATGCTCAACCCCGGCATGCCCGAGGTGCGCGACTATGTGACCAACGTGGTGGTGGATATCATCCGTCGCTACGATGTCGACGGCATCCATTTCGACGACTACTTCTACCCCTATTCGCCGGTGACCGATGAGGACTCACTTACCTGGCTTCGGCACCACAGCGGTATCGAGGACATCGAAGACTGGCGGCGTTTCAACGTGAACGAGCTGGTTGCCCAGGTGCACGACAGCATCCAGGCCATTGCACCGCACGTCACGTTCGGTATCAGTCCGTTTGCCATCCGGAAGAACAGCGATGTCGGCACCAATGCGTTCGAGGGATATTATCGCCTGTATGCCGACGGACTCGCCTGGCTGGAGCAGCGCACCATCGACTATATCAATCCTCAGCTCTATTTCGAGCTGGAGCATCCGCGGGCGCCCTATGCACCGCTGCTTGAGTACTGGGCACGTGTTGCCAGGGAAAACGAGCGGCACATGTATGCCGGACTGGCCCCGTATCGCATTTTCCCGCCCAATGACTGGTCACTGGACCAGGCGCTGGACCAGCTGCGTCTGAACATCGCCAACGGCCATGTTCAGGGCAATATCTTCTTCCGCACCGAGCATCTGATCGCCAATCCCAAGGGGTACACGGATGTGCTTCGCAACGAGCTGTACCGCTATCCCGCGTTGACGCCTTCACTGCCCTGGAAAAGCCAGGACCGTCCCCTGCCGGTGGAGCGGATCTCGGCCTCATGGAGCGATGACGGGCGTGTGATCCTGACCTGGGCGCGTCCCGATCCTGCCAGGGCCACCATCCAGCCGGATGCCCGCGAGACCTATGCCGAAGCGGCGCGCTATGCCGTCTACCGGCTCGACATGCCGCCTGCCGAATTTGCCGAAATGCGGACGGTCATGGAGCAGGGCGGCGGATCGCCGACGATTACAGGCCCGGCTATCTATCCGCAAAACATGGTCGACGTGACCGGGCAGCGTCAGTTCGTAGACCGCTGGTCCGGGGATAAAACGCATGCCGTCTACATAGTAACAGCCATAAGCCACAACAGCATCGAAAGTCATGCCATGTCTGTTTGGACCTGGATGGATGACGACGGGTTCCACTACAAAGTGCGATAAGGTTTATTATTCAACTCATAATTTGCATACATCATGAAAGAAACTGAAGCCATTATCACTAAGTACAGAGCTGTCCTGGCATTATTCGCAATTTTTACCATAACCGGCTTCACTGCCTGCGGGCCAGCCGACCGTGAAACCGCACCCCCCGAAATCAGGACCGGAGCCGAGCGGCTGGTTGAACAGGAGTTTGGTGTGATCGACGGCATGCGCGTCGGCCTTATCACCAACCACACGGCCGTGGTGGGCGACCGCCATCTGGCGGACATTCTCCATGAAGCCGAAAATGTGGATCTTGTGGCGCTGTTCGGTCCGGAACACGGCATTCGCGGCGATGCCGACGCCGGTGCGCGCATCGACGACATGGTGGACGAGCAGACCGGCGTGCCTGTGTTCAGCCTTTATGGCCAGACGCGCAAGCCTACTCCCGAAATGCTCGAGGGGCTGGATGCGCTGATCTTCGACATCCAGGATATCGGTGCCCGTTTCTATACCTACATCAGCACCATGGGACTGGCCATGGAGGCCGCCGCAGAGCAGGAACTCCGTTTTGTGGTGCTGGACCGTATCAATCCGCTTGGCGGTGAACTGGTGGAAGGATTTGTGCTGGAGCCCGGATTTGAATCGTTTGTAGGGCAATTCCCGATTCCCGTGACCCACGGCATGAGCGTCGGTGAACTGGCGCTGATGGTCCGGGGAGAGGAGTTCATGGATGGTGTGGCCACGCTGGACCTGCACGTGGTGGAGGTGCGCGGCTGGAACCGCAGCATGCTCTGGAGCGATACCGATCTGGAGTGGATCCCGCCGAGTCCGAACATCCCCGATTTCGAGACCGCCCTGGTTTATCCCGGCTCGTGCTATTTTGAGGCTACCAACGCCAGTGAGGGACGGGGTACGTATGAGCCTTTTCTGCAGGTCGGGGCGCCATGGGCCGTCGGTGAATTGCTTGCATCGCAGCTGAATGAGCGCAACCTGCCCGGGCTGTGGTTTGAACCGGTGACGTTTACCCCGGTAAGCATTGAGGGGATGTCATCCTATCCCAAGCTGCTGGGGACAGAGCTTGAGGGCGTCCGGTACGAGGTGATGGATCCGCATGCCGTGGAACCGGTGGCAGCAGGCATGCATGTGCTTGAAGTATTCTACGCGAATGCACCGGAAGAGGAAAGGGAGGCCTTGTTCAACAGGGCCAGATTTGCGCGGCTCGGGGGAACCGACCGGATGTACGACATGCTCACCGCCGGAGCCATGGCGGAAGAGGTGATAGGTGCGTGGCAGGATGAAGCAGCTGAATTCCGCCTGCTTCGCTCACTTTATCTGATTTATGATTGAAATAGCCGTCCTGGCCGGATGATTGCCCCGCTTTGCAGACCGGGTGGTTTTGCAGACCAGGTGGTTTTGCAGACCAGGTGGTTTTGCAGACCGGGTGGTTTTCAGGCAGGCAGATTTTTCAGGCAGGGCAAGTTTGAATAATCCTGCAAAAGTAAAAAAGCATCATGAGCCGCGTGCCCATGATGCTTTTTTATCGCACTGATTTCCGGTAAAAAGCTCTTTTCTATTTGACCAGCATGAGCTTTCTGGTCCGGACAAATTCACCGGCCTGCATGCGGTAGAGGTAGACGCCGCTGGCCAGCCGTGTTCCGTCAAACGTCACTTCGTGATAGCCCGCATCGAGGTTGTCATCCACCAGGGTGACGACCCGCCGGCCGATCACATCGTAGACCTCCAGTGTGACCCGGCTGCTGACGGGCAGCTGAAATACAATATTGGTGGATGGGTTGAACGGATTCGGATAGTTCTGGTCCAGGCCGAATTCAGAAGGCAGGTCCGCTTCGAAATCCGTGCTGGTGATATCCGGTTCGTCGCCGAGGCGGATATTGGCAAAATAGATGACGATATCCTCGTCAAGATCCACCGGATTGGCAAAATCGGGCATAAAGGCGATGATATTCCATTCCCCGTCTTTTTCCGAAAAATCAAAAACGACCGTTTCCCACTGTTCGGTTTTTGTCTGTGGGAACATGCTTTCGATTTCCAGGTCCGGGGTCGGGCCATCCTCAACCTTGAACCGGATCGGGCTGATCCGCGGTTTCCAGACATCCACATAGATGTATTTCTTCTCGCTCAGATCCAGTGGTACCGGCAGGAATGCAAAAAATCCACCCCATGGCACACCGTGTTGGCTTCGGTAGAAGCGCACCACCTCTTCGCTGTTATTGACATCATCGGGGGCCGGGTTGGGAACGCGGCTGAATTCGCTGTTGTCACTGGCACCTCCACGCATGAGGTTAAGCTGCAGATATCGCTCCATATGAGAAGTGGGATCAAATACCTGTCCGGTAAGATGGATGTGTTCGTCCAGGATGCTGAGCCTGGCGGTCATTTCACCGCCTTTATCAGGAGAGAAAGCAACGGAAACGAACACCGAGTCTTCACTGGCAAGCAGGACCGTTTCACTGATATTGTTCAGCAGGTACTGATCGGGATGCTCTCCGGTCAGCCGGATGTCGTCAGGAGTGATTTCCAGCAATCCGCCTCCAATGTTGGTCAGGGTGACTACCATGGAGTCAGAGACTTCTCCCATTTGCAGCAATCCGAATTCGATCTTTTCCGGAGTTACAACAAGCGTGGGTTCGGCCCCGACTTCGACATCGTCTATGGCCCAGCGGACGATGTTATCGGAAGGACCGTCAAAGACCCACGCCAGCCTCAGCTGTTCATGGCCCACACCGTGTTGCCCACGGTACAGGCGCGCGGTGATTTCCTCGGCCGGGATGCTTTCGGGATCGTTCCATTCCATGACCAGAAACTCATCATCACCGGCGATGCTGACCAGCTGAAGGTCATACGTGCCGGGATCACCGAAATTGTCAACACGGTGGCGGAAGGAAACGGAGAGGCTGTCCAGTCCGGTAGTCCGCATGGGTGGAGTGTTCACATAAAACCGCCCTTCCTGCACCGGCTCCCACCAGAAGACCAACTCCGGTGCTGTTCCACCGGCATTATTTGAGTTGAAGACGTACCAGTTCCCGGCATTGGTGCTCCAGCCGAAGGGGAGACTGAATTCTTCTGCATCCGAGAAATCCTCGAAAAATGGAAAGCGGGTAACCGTTGCGTCAAAGGCCTCGCCGGTTATGACAGACACGGCATCGCCCGCCTGAAGAAGAACCTCTTTTTCTCCTGTACTTTGCGGCTTGAATGTCACCGATACGGTTGCCTGTCCGCCGGGTTCCAGCTCTACGGGCTCATCGATGTTGTTAAGCCCGAAATCGCCGGTATCCCAGGATACATTAAAACGGGCCAGTACGCCGAAATGGTCGTTTTCAAGCTGATCGTTTTCGTGTTCATCGTCCAGGATCAATTTGGCGGAAAGCGGGATCAGGTCCCCGGCGCCATCGTCATTGAAAAAGACGTAGTCGATCCGGCGTTCCGGAAACCCGAGGCGAGGATTCAAGGTGCTGTGCTCCGGGTCCAGGTGATTCTCGTGGAAAATCGGATACACATCGGTGAAGGCTTCGTATACCAGTTCCATTTCCGGCCAGTCGGGCGCCGCATTGAAGTCCCCTGTCAGGAACATCACGCCGCCGCTGCTGGTTTGCTCCACAAAATCAAGCAGGTCACGGATCTGTTCCTTTCGGGTTTCCCCGGCATCAGGCGGGTTGTGGAGATGGGTGTTGTAAACGTCTACCGATTGTCCGTCAACAGAAACACGGACGTGTACTACCTTGCGAAAAGCATCCAGGGGCTCAAGTGCCCGGAAATTGGTTTCTTCGATGGGATAGCGCGAGACGATGGCATTGCCGTAACGCTGGGTGCGGCCTTCATCATCCACCGAGTCAAAGTAGTAGTAAAAACCAAGGGAGTCGGCGATGGTCTTCGCCTGGTTCTCCAGATGTTCACGCTGGATTACCTCCTGCAGTCCAAGGATATCAATATCGTATTCACGAAAGCCTTCGAGCATGTAGGCAAGCCGGCCCGGCCAGTCCCGCTTGTCAAATTCGATATTGTAGGAGAGGACGGACAGCTCTGTCAACCGGTCTTCGGCCGAAGTAATGGCGATATGTCCGGGATGAAGCGTGACAGCTGTGTCTGCTTCATTCGTGATTACAAAATCCTGAGGCGCTGAGGCCATACCGATTTGCTGCGGTGCGAATTCAAACCCGGTGGGAGTGACGGTGATCTGGCTGTTTGCCGGCAGTGAAAAGAGGTACAGGTTGCCGAAGCAGAATAACAAGAGCAGATGCATCAGATGGGTGGATACACGATGTGCCATGACAATAGTTGTTTTGGTTTCTGGAATTAACGTCCCGGATATGCTCAGCGATGCGAAGCTGCCGGGGACTTCTCTCTGCTCACATGTAATCGGGGACACGTGATTTTGATCCCAATGAAAAGAAAGAGCTTTAGTTGGAAAGAAAGGCATGAAATGCCACCCCGGCAGTTGCGGACCGGGGCGGCTATGTATTATCAGGTATCTTGTACCTTCGTCGCTGTTGACAGGTGCTGCTTACTATTAGGAGATATTTCCTAATAGTAAATAGTGAAAATTTTCCCTATTTGATCAGCGTCATGGCGCGGGTGATGGTGCGCTGCGGGGTTTCCAGGCGGTACAGGTACATTCCGCTCGCCAGGTCACCGGAATCAAATGTGACGTGATGCTCTCCGGCCGCACGCTCGCCATTCAGCAGCGTGGTGATATGCTGCCCCTGGATGTCATATACGCTGAGGGTCACATGCTGCGGGTTGTTCAGCTCGAAGGTGATGCGCGTCGACGGGTTGAACGGATTCGGATAGTTCTGGCGCAGTGCCAGCTGTACCGGAAGTTCG
>RECX01000213.1 GCA_007693825.1 Balneolaceae bacterium | reverse complement strand
TGCCGCGGCTGGATGCTCCGGGTGGCTGCCGCGGCTGAATGCTCCGGGTGAATGCCGCGGCTGGACGCGCCGCCGGATATCTCTGCAACAGATTTGTCTGAAAGCTGCAACAGTGGTATTTTTGGTCTCCGATTATAACCAATTGTTACCAATTCATATGTCTAAAGTAAGCACATCCGATTTTCGCAACGGACTCACCATTATGATCAATGGTGACATTTACAGTATCACTGAATTTCTGCACGTAAAACCCGGCAAGGGCGGAGCATTTGTACGGACAAAACTCAAGGGTGTCGTGAGCGGGAAAGTCCTCGACAAAACATTCCGGGCCGGTGAATCGGTGGAAGCGGTCCGCGTCGAACGCCGTCCCTACCAGTACATCTATCGGGAAGATGACATCTACCATTTCATGCACAAAGAGACCTTCGAACAGATCCCTATTCCCAGGGAAAAGCTGGACCGCCCCGATTTCCTGAAAGAAAACCAGGACGTTCAGGTCGTTGTCCAGGCCGAAACCGAAGAAATCCTGTTCACCGAGCTCCCGGACCACGTGATCCTGAAGGTTTCTGAAACCGAACCGGGCTTCAAGGGAGATACAGCTCAGGGCGGCTCCAAACCTGCCACCCTGGAATCCGGCGCAATCATCCAGGTACCACTTTTTATCAACCAGGGAGACCTGGTCAAGGTAAATTCAAAAGAAGGTACCTATCTGGAACGAGTCAAACTTTAAACCTGGAGTTATCATGGATTTGAAAACCATAAGGAACCTTCTCAAGCTTATCGCGGAGAATGACGTGAATGAAGTTGAGATTGAAGAAGGGGATTTCAAGATAAGGGTCAAAAAGCATCCTGATACCATCATGAAAGAGGGCTCGTCCTCCATGTACATGGGTCAACCGCATCCGATGGAATTCCATCTCCCCGGTGGCGCAACGCCTGCATCGCCATCAGCCGGAACGCCCTCATCACCCCAGGCGCCCGCACCCGAGCCTCCGGCAGCGTCCGGCACAGATAACAGCTATCTCACTGTCCGTTCCCCGATCGTCGGAACCTTTTACCGCTCTCCATCCCCGGAATCCGACGCATTCGTAAATGTGGGGGATACGGTCTCCAAAGGTGCCGTAATCTGCATTGTGGAAGCCATGAAAATCATGAATGAGATCGAATCGGAGCACTCTGGCAAAATTGTTAAAATACTGGTTGATGACGGACAGCCGGTGGAATTTGACCAACCGCTCTTTCACATCGATCCATCCTGACCTGCACCATGTTTGAAAAAATCCTTATTGCCAACCGGGGCGAGATCGCGCTGCGCATCATCCGGACCTGCCGTGAAATGGGCATCAAGACGGTTGCCGTCTACTCCACGGCGGACGAGAAAAGCCTTCATGTGAAATACGCCGATGAAGCCGTGTGTATCGGTCCGCCGGCCGCACGGGACAGCTACCTGAAAATCCCGCGCATCATTGCTGCCGCAGAAATCACCGATGCCAAGGCCATCCACCCCGGCTACGGATTCCTTGCGGAGAACGCCGAATTTTCCCGCATCTGCGAGGAACACAACATCAAGTTCATCGGCCCCTCACCAAAGATGATCGACACCATGGGCAACAAGTCCATGGCCCGTGAAAACATCATGAAATACGGTGTTCCGACCATTCCCGGCAGCCCCACCGTAATCCGTTCGCCGGAAGAAGCAAAAAGGATTGCCGCCGACATCGGCTACCCTGTCATCTTTAAAGCTTCGGCCGGCGGGGGCGGACGTGGCATGCGGATCGTCATGGAGGAAAAGGACATCGACCGCCAGCTCATTGCCGCCCGCAATGAGGCCGTGTCCTGCTTCGGCAATGGCGAAATCTATCTGGAGAAGTTCATCGTAGAGCCGCGCCATGTCGAGATCCAGATCGTCGGGGACCGTCACGGACTGGTCAACCACTATGGCGAACGCGACTGCTCCATGCAGCGGCGCTACCAGAAAATGGTGGAAGAGGCCCCGTGTCCCGTCATGACACCCCAGCTGCGCGAAAAAATGGGAGAGGCTGCCATTGCCGCAGCCGAATCCATCCACTACGAAGGTGCCGGCACCGTGGAATTCCTGCTGGACAAGGACCACAATTTCTACTTCATGGAAATGAACACCCGGATCCAGGTAGAGCATCCGGTCACCGAGGAGGTCACCAACGAGGACCTCATCCAGCGCCAGATCGAAGTTGCCGCCGGGTTGCCGCTGGACAAGAAACCACTGAAAATGCGCGGACACTGCATTGAATGCCGGATCAATGCCGAAGACCCGGAATTCAACTTCCGTCCCTCAGCCGGCAAGATCCAGACGTTCCACCTGCCTGGCGGACACAGTGTCCGGGTGGACACGCACGCCTACGCCGGATATACCGTCCCGCCGTACTACGATTCCATGATAGCCAAACTGATCGTCAGCGCTCCTGACCGCAGGCTGGCCATCGAGCGCATGAAACGATCTCTCAGCGAATTTGTAATTGAGGGAATCAAAACCAATATTCCCTACCAGCAGCAGCTCATGAATGACCCGGCTTTCGTCAGCGGTCATTTCGATACCAAGTACCTTGAAAATCATTTCAAGTTTCAACCCGATCCTTCCTAAAAAAAACCATTATGAATCATCCCAAAGAACTCAAATACACACGTGAACACGAATGGGTTCGCGACAACGGAGATGGAACGGTAACCGTAGGCATCACCGATTTTGCGCAGAATGAGCTTGGCGACATCGTATTTGTCGAAATCGACAAGGTGGGAGAGTCGGTGGACAAGGACGATACGTTCGGGACGGTGGAAGCCGTTAAGACCGTATCCGAACTCTACATGCCTCTGAGCGGCGAGATACTGGAGTGGAATGAAGCCCTGGAAGACGAGCCGGAACTGATCAACGAAGATCCCTACGGAAAGGGGTGGATGATCAAGATCAAGCTGAGTGAATCTGCCCGGCTTGAAGAACTGCTTACCGTAGATGACTACAACGAAATAATTGCCTGATCACGCTTAATCCCCGGAAGGGATCTGTGCCACATGATCAAACCTGAAGATGAATGGATCCTCATCCTGGATTACGGCTCCCAGTACAATCAGCTGATTGCCCGCAGGGTTCGCGAAAGCCAGGTCTATTGTGAAATACACCCCTACAACGTCGACCTGAAAACGTTTGAATCGCGGCCTCCGTCCGGCGTGATCCTTTCGGGTGGACCCATGAGCGTGAACGAACCTGGCGCTCCCGAACTGAACGATGCCGTTTTTGAACTGGATGCCCCCGTCCTGGGCATCTGCTACGGGCTTCAGATCATGACGCACTCGATTTCGCCCGGCTCTGTTTCGCATGCCGAAAAACGCGAATTCGGACGGGCGCGCATATCGGTCCTCAAGCGCAACGAGCTTTTCGCCGGCTTGCCCGACGACAGCATCGTCTGGATGAGCCACGGGGATCATATCGTCACCCTGCCTGAGCAGTTCGAGGTGATCGCCCGGACCGACAATGCGCCGGTGGCCGCCGTCAAGCACAGCCTCCGACCGGTGTACGGAGTCCAGTTCCATCCCGAAGTCGTGCACACGGAATATGGACGCGAAATGCTTCACAATTTCGTCCGCAATATCTGCGGACTGAAAGGTATCTGGACCCCGGGTTCGTTCATTGAAAGCACCATCGAACAGATCCGAGAGGCCGTTGGCGACGGCAATGTCGTATGCGGGCTTTCCGGCGGGGTGGATTCGACCGTGGCCGCCACACTGATCCACCGGGCCATCGGCGACCGCCTGCTTTGCGTCTTCGTCAACAATGGCGTGCTCCGGAAAAACGAGTTCGAGGATGTCCAGCGGCTCTACACCGAAAAGCTGAAGCTTCCGGTCAAGGCGGTGGACGCATCCACCCTGTTTCTGGACCGGCTGGAAGGAGTCAGTGATCCGGAAAAGAAGCGGAAAATCATTGGTAACACCTTTATCGAGGTGTTTGACCACGCTATTTCCGGAGATGACCGTTTCACCCATCTGGCGCAGGGAACACTCTATCCGGATGTGATTGAAAGTGTCTCCTTCCGTGGCCCTTCGGTCACCATAAAGTCACATCACAATGTGGGCGGCCTTCCCGAAAAGATGAATCTGAAGCTGCTGGAGCCGCTTCGTGAGCTGTTCAAGGACGAGGTTCGCAAAGTGGGCCTGGCGCTCGACATTCCCAAGGATTTCATAAGCCGCCATCCCTTCCCCGGTCCGGGGCTCTCCATCCGCATTCTGTCCGATGTCACGAGGGAAAAAGTCCGGCTGCTGCAGGAGGCCGATGCCATTTTCATTGAGGAACTGCGTACGCGCACCCTCTACGACTCGGTATGGCAGGCGCTGGTGGTGCTGCTGCCCGTGCAGAGCGTGGGGGTCATGGGCGATGAGCGGACCTATGAATATGTTGTCGGATTGCGTGCCGTGACCAGTGTGGACGGCATGACGGCCGACTGGGCGCATCTTCCCTACGAATTCCTGGGCCATGTGTCCAATCGCATTATCAATGAAGTAAAAGGGATCAACCGTGTGGTTTACGATATCAGCTCCAAGCCGCCAGCAACGATCGAATGGGAATAGGTATCAGGCGGACCGCGGCTGTAATATAAAATTAAAAAGCACAGATGAACGCATTCTCACGAATTTCCCTGGCCATACTGTTCGTTTGGTCCGTCAGCTTGCCGGTCGCCGGATCACCCGTTTACGGCCAGCCCGCTGAGGCATACGGCCAGCCCGACGAGGCATACGCCCAGCCCACTGAGGCATACGCCCAGCCACGCTTCGATGAACCGGCCGATGACGTTTTTGACAAGGCATTGCGTTTTTACAGGGAGGCGCGATACGATTCGGCGGCGCTCCTTTTTTCTCGGCTGGACACTCCCGAAGCCCGGCTTTTTGCCGGCAAGAGTTATTTTTCGGTCAGCAATTATCCCCTTGCCCGCAACAGTCTGCGCAAGGTGACGCGAGACGATGATCCCCGTCTGTTTGACGAAGCGCGGTTCACCCTCGCTCTCAGTGAATTTCAGACACGCCAGTTCGGCAGCAGTCTGGATCTGCTGTACAATCTGAAATCGCGTCCCGCCTATCAGAACCTGCACCGCGATGCGGACCGGCTCTACCGGCAGATCATGGGCTATCTGACGACGGAACAGCGAAAGCTGGCCTTCCAGCAGAGTGAGAATCCGAGAGTTCAGCTGGATCTTGTGCGGTTCGGACTTGATTACATGAGCCGTGCCGAGGCCAGGCAGCTTTTTGATGCGCTCCATCCCTTTTTTGAAGCCACGATTGACACCAACATCCTGGCTGCGGTAGATCGACGCATTCAGGGGATGCCCACCCAAAGCGGTTCTCCGTATGGCAGGGCGCCTTCCGGCATCGTCTACAACATAGGCATACTGCTGCCGGAAGCCGAACCCGGAACCCGGGAATGGCAGGTCTCGCGATCGCTGTACAAGGGATACCTTCTGGCGGCCGAAGAGTTCAACCGTTCTCAGGACGACAAGTACATCCGTCTGCATCACATGGAGACTTCGGACACGCTGCTGACGCTGGAAGCTGCCATGGCCAGACTTGCCTGGCAGTATCACGCCGATGCGGTCATCGGTCCGCTCTTCTCGGATGCCGCCTACCGTATCCGTGATCTTGCCGAGTACTACCAGATCCCCGTGATCCCGCCCCTGGCGAATGCCGATACGATCAACATCAGCAATCCGTACCTTTACCAGATCAATCCCACTTTTGAAGCGCGCGGACGGGCCATGGCCCGATTTGCCGTCAATACCCTGAAGCTGGATACCCTCGCGGTCATCACACAAAGCAATCTCCCGGTAGCCAGAGAGGCGCGCGAGTTCCGCAACGAAGCCGAACGTCTGGGCGCTGCCGTTATCCACTATTTCAGCGAGGATTTCGAAGCCCGCGCTTTTGA
This sequence comes from Balneolaceae bacterium, assembly GCA_007693825.1. Taxonomy (GTDB): domain Bacteria; phylum Bacteroidota; class Rhodothermia; order Balneolales; family Natronogracilivirgulaceae; genus SKNL01. The sequence goes on along the minus strand of RECX01000213.1, from coordinate 4,417 downwards.
GGTTGGCCATATCACCCCCCATTTTGCGGGAAACCGTCGTCTCGTCGAGCGCTACTTTGACGACGAGGATTTCGAGCTTGTGCCTGTAAAAGGGCTCTATATTTCTGTCACCGGTGGCGGGGCAGAGCAGCTGATCGACCTGATCCTCAACGACCTTCAGGCGTTCCGGAGTGATGTCACCATCCTTGGCAATGAGGAGATGGCGCACATCGACCTCAGTGACGCCCGCCGGCGCCAGTTCGACATCTACTACAGTACCTTCTTCCACCGGAATGATGACAGCAGGGAGGTGTATCATTTCCGGAACAATTTCCAGTCACTTGCAGGTTACCGTCCCGACAACTTCGCTCATCTGGGCTATGACGTGGCAACTTTCCTGTTCCAATCTATCAGTGACTTTGAAAATCCGGCGCGCATCAAGCAAAGGCTGCGCCACCGTCCGGTTTATGATGGCGTAATTACCAGCATCGGCTTCCGGGGAACACACATCAACCAGCATCTGCATTTTCTGCATGTTGCGCTTGACGGTGCGGAGCTCTATGAGTTTCCCGAGGAAGAGGAGGCTGATACGGATGCGGATGCGGATGTGGAGTCAGATGCAGATGTGGATTCAGACGCGGATTTGAATTGAGGCGCGGATATGGATTGGCGGATTTGAATTGAGATGCGGATTCTGATCCGGATGTTGATTCAGATCTGGATTGAAATGCGGGCACGGACGATGCCGGCATGGATTTCCGATGCCCGACCCGGCAACGGTGGTTCTACTCTCAGGCATTGTATCCGCTTCCTTATTTCCGCTTAAGCGGCAGACGGGAGAACAGGCTCAGGCTTTTCTGAGGAAAGAAGCCTTCACTGACCGACCGGACATCCTCAATGGAGATGAAAGCCTTGGGCATTTTTTCGTTGATGATCTGGATCATGCGCTTCAATTCCTTGCGCTTGATGACACTCAGGATCAGCCGCACCTGTCCGCTGACACCGCTGGCCGACACGGACGTGACCCCGAAATCATTTTCCTTCAGATATTCGATCAGTTCGGTGGCATCCTCCGTGGTGATGGTCCGCACGCAGAGCAATCCCATGGCAATTTTGCCTTCCAGATAGATACCGATGTAGTTTCCGGCCGCAAAACCGCCGGCATAAGCAAGATACAGCCCTACGTTGGTCAGGCTTTGAAAAATCTGTCCCACCGCGAGCAGCCAGATTAGCGCCTCCACAAAACCGATCATGGGTGCCAGCACTTTCATGCTGCGTGATACAAAGATGATCCGCAGGGTTCCCAGCGTGACATCCACCACGCGGGCGGCAAAAATCATCAAGGGAAGGATCAGGTAGTTGAACCAGTCGAAGTCAGCCGATATGAACTCCAGAAGTGCCATGATGCCAACCAGATAGAATGGAAATAAATGTATCCCCAAATTTATCCTTTATTCTTGAAGGAATTGCGAATTTATTCTGCACCTGAAAGATTAATTAACAATAATTTCAGCCAGCGCTGCATCAGCCGGCTTTCCCGTATAACCGGAACTCCTCACGGCCACTGCCAATTCCGCTGCCCACGACTGCTTTCTGCTGCCCGCTTCCGCCGCCGGATTCCCATATCCTGTTATCCGCTGTCTATTGCCCGCTTCCACCGCCGGATTCCCATATCCTGTTATCCGCTGTCTATTGCCCGCTTCCGCCAGCTTCCTCGCGCAATGCGTCCTCGCGCTCCATTTCCACCCGTATCCGGCGCTGCTCGCGCAGCCAGTCGGTCCACTCCCTGCTTTTCCTGCGATGCTCGGCATAGGTGCGTGAAAAGGCATGGCGGCCATCCGGTGTAGCCACCATGTACATGTAGTTGTGATCCTCCGGAAAAAGGGCGGACCGGATGGAAGCGAGTGACGGATTGGTGATGGGGCCCGGCGGGAGTCCGTGAATGCGGTAGGTGTTATAGGGATGGTCAATGCGGTAGTCGGCAAATACAAGCCGGCTGCGCTCCCCCTTGGCATAATTGACGGTGGGATCGGCCTGCAGTCGCCACCGACGGTTCAGCCGGTTCCAGTAAAGCCCGCTTATGGCCGGTTTTTCGTCATCAAAACGAGCCTCCCATTCAATGATGGATGCGAGCGTGGTAATCTCGTCCACAGTCCGGCCCAGCTCCTCCATGCGCCCGGCATAGGGCTCGGCAACGCGGGAATCGAACTCCGATAACAGGCGCTCCAGCAATCGTTGCGGTGTGGAAGTCCAGAACACCTCATAGGAATCGGGCAGGATACGTCCGTAGAGCTGGTGCGCTTCGATGCCGTACCGGTTCAGGAGGCTGGTATCCCGCATGGCGGCGGCCAGTTCGTACGTCTCAAACTGCATCTGCACGGCAATCCGCTCTTTCAGGGCCTCCTTGGTCGCTCCCGGCGGAATACGAAGAAGCATGGGATCCTGAAGACCCAGTGCCAGTTTCGAAAAGAAATCCGGATAACCAACCGGCTCACGGAACACATAACGCCCCTGGTTGAAACGGCGCCACCCCAGTATGCCGGAGGCCCATCGGAGTTCGTCCGGGTTGAAACGGAAACCGTGCGCATCCATCAGTTCCACAAGTTCCTCCAGTCCGATCGTTTCGTGGATCAGCAGGACCGTATCCGCCTCCGGTGAAATAGCGGACCCGCTTTCCAGGCGCCAGGTTCTTGAACCAAAGACCAGCAGAAAAGAGAACAGCAGGACCAATGCGGCCATGCCCCACTCTCTTGCGCGCAGGTGATTGAAATCAGTAATGCTCATTGCTATCGGGTAGATGATAATGCCGTTGCTAGTAGACTTCGATGATTTCCTCGTCTTTTCTCCGCGACTGGATCATGGCAACGATGGATGTGATGCCGTAGAGCAGCAGAAATGCCGCCACGATGATTGAGATGATATCCGGGAATGCCAGCAGCAGCGCCGCGGCAAGCAGCGGAATCACCGCCAGCCCGAATCCACCGCTCAGGAGCGAACCTAAGCCGATCACCAGCAAAAAGAACGCGAAGAAGTGTGGTATGAACGAAGGAAAAAAGAAAATGAATATACCGGTCACTATGGAAACCGCCACGAGGAAAGAAGGAGCCCGGAAGATCAATGACATTACCCCCGTGGCAATGAGATAGCTTCCCAGGATGTAATAGAGCGCATCAGGCCAGAGCAGAATCAAAATACCGGTGAGAATGGCCAGTATGGAGTGGAAAACCCGGCGTTTTCCCGAGTTGTTCTGCATGATGAAGTGGATGTGTGTGGCCATTTTAAACGGTCCGGTTGGTTCAGGGTTTCAATTCCCAAAAATACAAAGAACCACGGGTCAATAGAAACACCCGGTTGCCGTGACCTGCCACATCGCGCAAAGTCACCGCGGGATCTTCCGGCTTCAGATTGGCCAGATGCTCACCTGTCATCGCGAAAAGATGGGCAACCTCGCCGGATAATATCCAGATGGTGCCGTCCAGTACCCGGACCCGCGACAGATCGGGAAAAGTGCCGATGGCCGCCAGTTCCTGTCCCGCTTCTGTCAGGACGTGAAGCTTGCCGCTTCCGGGGTCTGTGATGAAAAGTGATTCACTGTGATAAACCAGCCGGTCAGGGGAGGTCATTTCCAGCAGTTCAAAGTGCTGCAGATATGCGCCGTTGGCATTGAAATGGTAGATCCGGCGAGCCGGGCCGTCCAGGATAAAAAGCTCGCCGAATGCATTGCTGGCGACGTCCGTTGGCTGGAAGGTGGCGGCACCCGGAACCCAGGAAGGGACCGATACATCGCGCATGTAAATGAGTTCCTCGTCCAGCAGGGTCACCTCCCCGGCTGTGCGGCTTGCCACGGCGGTATAGGTATCCATGACCAACGTGAGCCCGTCCGGCTGCCGGAGTCCGGGCACAAGCTGGTCAGGCGTGACGCCGGCCGTATCCAACAGAAAGGTATACAGGTTGCCCGTGCCGGCATCGGTGATGAAGAGCGTGCCATCGGACCGCAGTTCTGCGGACCGGGCGTCTTCAAAGTCCCGCAGCGGTTCCCCGGATGGGAGAAGGAGTGTGTCGGAAGGCTGTGTGGATGAAGTGAAAGCTCCGCCGGCTTGCGAATCATCGCGTGCCGCAATCACCAGCGCCAGACAGAACGGCAACAGTAAGATGGTCTTGCCTACTCCCATTCCACAAAGACTTGTCCGGTAAGGCCGCGCTCCACCGGTACGTTCCGCTGTATGAAATAATGGGCCGGCGGCCGGAACGGGTCCACCCTGCCTGGATCCCATTCACGTGAGCCCTCTCGCATTTCAAACACTTTCAGCACATACGATCCCGATGGCACCCTGGTGAATTCTGTCTCATCCAGAAAAACCCTGTCGCCTATGGTCACTCCCTGCGGATCCACCAGGCGGGCGCGGTGACGGGTGGAATCGGTTCGCGGTTCTTCCAC